>JAQWDG010000177.1 GCA_028705545.1 Methanoregula sp.
CGGTAAGAAGCAGCTGCTCGACCTGCACCCGGCCCTTGTTCTGTGCAATGCCGTACACGAGAAACGATGCGGCAAGGCAGCCGATAAAGGCGAAGAGGCCGTGGAACGCGCCGCCGAGGCAGACGATTGCAAGGGCCGCCCCGAGCGCCCCGCCCGATGAGGTGCCAAGGAGGTACGGGTCGGCCATGGAATTCCGGAAAAGCCCCTGCATCACAACGCCGGCCGCGGCGAGCCCGGCGCCCACGAGCATTGCGGCGATCACCCGGGGGAGCCGGACATCAAAGAGAATGAGCGAGGCAATGTCGCTGCCGTTCATGCCAAAGAAGGGCGTTCCCGCCGGGCCAAAGCCGGTGCAGAGTACGACGGTTGCGACAGCGGCAACAAGCAGGCCTCCGATGACCGCGTACCCCTTCTGCATAGGGTACATTTTAGTTGAATTAAGTAAAATATCCTTGTATTTCATCGGGGAAGAACCATGGACCTGATCGTTGGCGGGGGTACGTACGGGCTTCTGGCGGCCCGGTTCTGCATCGAAGAAGGCAGGCCGGCCCGGGTGATCGATCCGGACCCCGGCTGCCGGGCCGCCCGGTTCCTTGCAGAGATGCCGCAGCTAAAAATCGAAATGATTCGCGGGGAGATCCCGGAGGCGTGCCGCAGTTTTTCTGCGGATCGTCCGGCCCGGGTTTTTCCCACGGCACCGGTCCACGTGGCGGCCCGGATGATCGCAATGTCCTGCCGGTTGCGGGACTGCGAGAGCAGTATCGGCCGGTTCATCGCGAAGGTGCCGGAGGCTGTCCGTGCCGGGCAGTCCGGGGCCGATGCATATTTCTCGTTTAACCCTGAAGGGACCTGCATCCCGGACTGCCCTTCGCCTGCATGTTGCCCGGTGACCGGAGAAGACCGGGCAGTCCCGCTGTATGCCCGGCTCCGGGAGTGGTGCCCGGATGCGGTGATTCTCGAAAGCGTCCAGCAGGCACCGGGACTTGGCGCCATCCGCGGAACGGATCTCGCGGCCGCAATCGACCGGTGCCGTGGCCGTGCGGAGGTTTTTGTCGGGACCGCGTGCCGCTGTCATGGGATCGTGACAGCGCTTGCCAAAAGAAAATCCGCGGGGCTATAACACATTCCGGTAAAGGCAGATCCGGGTTTCATGCAGCATTTTTCGTTAATGTACCATGGCTGCTTTCCAGGAGTCCCGTTAGTAGGAGATCACGGACAATCGGGGAATCCCGGGGCTCTTTACCCACCATCTGTTAAGAAAAGGTTAATGGGATGGGGATGCTATGTTCCCGGAGGAAGTGCAAGCATATGCCCGCAGAGCGCCGTTCGCCGGTTATTTCCCCGCAGCTCCGCGAACGTGTGGATCGTGCGATGCAGCGGATGAGACTGGTGCCGGGGTTTGGGCATGTTAAGTTTATTATCCTGTATGGTTCAGCTGCAGAAAACCGGATGACCCGTGGATCGGATATTGATCTTTGCGTGTACTATGACGGGGGTTACGAAGAGGCGGCCCGTTTCCGCCATGCCGTGCTCTCCGAACTGCCTGAAAACAGGTATGATATTCAGATTTTCCAGCACCTTCCGCTGTATGTGAGGGTCGAGGTGCTCAAAGGAATACCGGTTTTCTGCCGCACATCCCGGTTTTTGTACGACAAGGCTGCCGAGGCGCTTCGTGATTTTGACGGGTTCAAACACCGGCTGTACGATTATACCGGGGAGGCACCGATCCAATGAAAAAGAAGACCGTAAGAGTAACGGCAATCCGGGTCAAGATAAAAGAGATCGATGAGGGCGTCCGGCTCGTGCAGGAGCATCTTCCCGGGAATGCAAAAGAATTCCGGAAGCTGGGACTGGTAAAGGACGGCATCTACAAGAGAATTGAATTTGCCATTGAGGACGTCTTTGATATCTGTGCCATCCTGAATGCGGATCTTGAGCTGGGAATACCCGGCGAAGACGAGGATATTCTCGTGCATCTTGTGGATAAGGGTTTGATTTCACCGGGTATGCAGGAAAAGATCCATGCGATGAGAGGGTTCAGGAATATTGTTGTCCACCGGTATGGGGCAATCGATGACATTCTTGCATTTCACCTGTTAACCGAGAATATCGGGGATTTTTTCCTGTTTGCCTCAGAGATCGAAAAGGTGTTGGAGACTCTTTGCCCCCGGAAAAAACAACAGGAATAAATCGGCATAATCTCCCCGGTCCCGGACTCGTTTATGAGAGGGTTTTGGTTTTTGCATTCCTTTGGAACAACACCTGTTTGCAGGAATCACCATGGTAAACAGAGAACATTGATATCTTCCAGGAAGATATCTCAACGAAAAACCGGCCATGTTCCTGAATCCATTGTTTTGTATCTCACGGATACACGTTTTTTAATATGCCTAAAAAAGTTGCCTCCCCGGGGATCCTGTGAATGTTACACAAATAATATCGTCGGGGCATCCAGCATGGGGTGTGGATGTGCGTGGCGGCTGCCCCGGCAGATACATTCTATCCAGAGGAAATGGATCGTCTGCTGCCCGCCCTTACGTGCTTGCCGCCCCGGGGTTTGCCTGTTCCGCGTGGAGCGCCCAGAGAACAAAGGCATCGACATCTTTGGGCTCGCCCGCAGTAACCGTGGAGGGCTTTTCGCTGCGGGTGTCGGTCCTTGTGGCCCGGGTCTTTTCCTCCGGGTTTAATGAATAACGAACCTCATAGACCGGTTCCGGCCCGCGAAGTTTCGGGTGCTGGGCAATGCCATAGGCAATGGCTACTGCCCATTCCTTGTCCTGTACATCGACGTACACCGATCCGAGCAGGATGCCATTGTTGCTCCTGATCTGGGTCGTTGCTTCAAAGGTCTCAACCGCAGATTTGACCTTCGGTTGCGGCTTGTACCCAAAAAACTTTGACATAATTAAAGTTTACTTGTTTTAATGGAAAAAGGTTGCGCTCAGAGGCTGTGGGTCTGGAGGAACGCTGCCGCCATCTGGCTGGCCCCGTCGGCAAACATCTGGACCGACAGGCCGAGGAGGACGATCCCGAAAACCCTGACAACGATCTCCAGCCCCTGCCGGCCCAGGATCCGGGCAATTACATCGGAGGCAAGGTTGCAGAGGATAATGAGGATACAGACAAAGGCAACAACGGCAATTGCCGCGGCAAAGTGTCCGCCGGTCAGTGCCTCGTTGCCATAGATAGTCGCGACCGTGATCGTCCCGCCGCCGATGTAGATCGGAAAGATCAGGGGGACGAGGATGGCCGGGATATATGCCTCGGCCGCTCTCCAGGGCGTGAGCCCTTTTGTTGAGGATGTCGTGGCGTGGACCTGTTCCGTCCGCGTCCCGCTGACCATGGAGAGCGAGATCACGAGGAGCAGGATAGCGCCGGCGATCTCGAATGCCGGGACCGAGATCCCGAAGAACGAGAGGACCGCAGATCCGAAAAACATACAGAGCACGAGAATAGCGAAGATCACCGGCCCGAGCAGGATGGCAAATGCCTGGCGGGTACGGGGCGATTCGATATTGGCGGTATACATAAGATAAAACGGGATATTTCCCAGGGGGTTGGTGATGGCAAAGAGTGCCGCAAAAAATGCAACAAAAAAGGATGCCTGGTCCATACTGTCCCATGCATGGGAGATGACAAGTAGTTTTCGGTACCGGGTATCCCGGTAAACTGCATAACCCGGGGATTTTTTTGGCAGCAAAAAAAATGATGTTTTGGGAAATCTGTCCCGAAACGCGGGTCTGCTTATTTTTTCCGCAGTGTAACGAGAGCAAATACTGCTGTGCCTGCACCAAGGGCCGCGACAATGTCAAAGCCCGGTGCTGCCGGTGTCGGTGTTGCGGTTGTACGCGTGCCTTCGGATTCCCGGATGTCGGCTGCGAAGATCTCAAGGGCATCGACGATCCGTGGCCCGGCCCGGTCCACCATGTCGGAATCGATCACGTAGACATGGTGGTTTTTAATGGCCGCGACATTGGCAAACCGGGTTTCGTTCTCGAAGTACTGCGCCACCGAATCTTCGCTGCCGCCCATGCCGGTGCCGGAGTTCACGATCAGGATATCCGGGTTTGCCGCGATGAACTCCTCGGTACCGACCGTTGCATAACCGGTTTTATCCGGGAATGCATTCGTTCCCCCGGCCATTGCGATCAGTTCGTCCTGGAATGTCCCGTTCCCGCTCAC
>JAQWDG010000178.1 GCA_028705545.1 Methanoregula sp.
ACCGGGAACGGGGTCGTTGCAGCAGCCAACCATTTCATTGATCTGTCGTGGAACCTCTCTGCCCCTCCCGAACACTCGCTCTCCCGTTACAACAATCTCCTCCGCCAGGCGGACGATGCAAAGGGATTGATCGATGCAGAGAAGACGATGGCGATCCGCGATGTATGCATCGAAAACGGCGGGGCGAAGTTCTGTCACAGGGATTTGGGGGGAAACCCGTATTCGAGCAACCACCAGGTCGTTTATGTACCCGGGACCCGGACGCTCTGGATGAATGTCATGGACGGGCCCTGGCAGAAAGTGGAACTCGCGCCCCTCTTCGGTAATTAAAATGATGGCAGGTTTTTTGTGAATATACCTGCAAGGTCAATTCTCTCTTTTATTGGTTTACCGTAAAACCGGCAGACCTGCGCATCCGTCCAAGGAAAAAAGTTAAGAGTTATTCCTTCGTGACCGTGATCTTTGAACCGGCAAACGAGAATACCATCGGGTTCTCCGGGCATGAATCGCAGGCAATCTTCGGTATCTGCACCCACCCGAAAGGCGGGACTACCGCATCCCCGGGATCGGGCACCAGCGCGAGATCCAGGTTTTTCTGGATGATAAACCGGTAGGGGTCGAGGTTCCCAAAGAAGTAGGACTTGTACCGTTGCAGGTCTTCGGGCGTTGCGTTGTACGAGGTATCCCCTCCCTCGGCTACCGTGACATCTGTCGGGATCCACCCGTATCCTTCCAGGTAGAACTCGGACCAGATATGGGTACCGGCCGGGCCTGCGATGGTCTGATACCCACCGGTTGCCCGGGCCGGGATGCCCAGTGAGCGGCAGAGGGCTGCAAAGTACAGGCTCTGGGAAGCACAGTCGCCAATGCCGGTAGTCAGGACATATTGTGACTCGGGAGTGCCGCTCGCATCGAGCCAGAGATGCGGCGCATGGCTGTAGGGGAGTGTCGTTACAATATACCAGTAGATCTTCTCAGCACGGAGGTAGGGGTTGGTCTCGTTTCCGACAATCGATAGCGCCTTTGCCTTTATCTCCGGGGTGAGGACGACATTCTTTGAGGAGACCGTGTAGTTCTGGTACTCGGGAGAACTCGTGTTGTACGGCAGTACTTTTGCCGGATCGATAGTAAAGCGCTGTTCGTGCTGGACAAAGCGGTACCGTGCGGAGATGTTCAGGAAGGGATCGGTGATCTCTTCAAGCGGGATCTCCAGGTACACGAGGCCGATGTCCGCACCCGTGCCGGTAGAGGATTTCACGTACCTGGCAGGCGAAACAGAGATGATGGTTACATTTGTCTGGGGGCCGTACTCGATCGGCACGGGCATCCAGACTTTGAACGTACCATTTGCCGGGAGTGCGTCGCGGGGGATATCCAGTTCCGTGGAGCCCGTGTAGGCGACAGGTACCCCGTACGTCCCGGTGCCGTTCTTCCACGATGCCGTTATAAGTGGCATCAGCTCGTCATATCCGGGCGTATACTGTGCGCGCGAGTTTTCTTCCTGGAGGAGGGAAGGGTTATGGTTTTTGATATTGAAGAGTGTTTCAGAGAAATACCACTCCTGCCCCTCGCTTTTAAGGGTCGCAGTCATGGGCGCATCCAGCCACGCGTCCCTCTGGGCGGCTGAAACATTGGGGAATGCCAGAGCCATCCCGGCCTCGATCTCGCTCCGGTTATACGGGAAATTGTTTCCTGCGCCCGAGGACAAAAACGCCATGTCCCGGGCCCGGATATATGCGGCATGGTCGCCGGCCGCTGAATAATTCTCCTTTGCGAGGGTAAACAGGTTTGTTGCGGTCTGGTAATTGCTGCTATTGAATGCGGTTTGGCCCTGACTAAAGAGGGCATCTCCCTGTGCTTTGGGCGTTTCTGCCGGTGCTGTCGTACAGCCGACAGCGAGGATCGCACCGGCACAGAGGACGAGCAGCGTAAGGATAAGGATTTTTTTCATGGGATACCATTCCGGATGTCGGATATCCAGAAACAGGATCTACAGCTTAATTAATTTTAGGAAATAATTCCCGGTCAATATATGATCGGTTCGGTTCGGCACCGGGCCGCAGACCCATAATCATTTTCTCTTGTCATGCTATCCGGCAGCCCGACCGGGGCAGGGACGGAATTGTCAATAACTGCAAAAAAACTTCATTTAACTCAACGTTTATTCTGTTTTCCGCGAACAGATCCCTGTTATCTCTGTGACAGGAAGATCAGGCCGGAAAACCACAGACAACGGGAGAGTTCTTTTTATGTTGAAAAAAACGTGCCTGTGCATCCTCCGGGCTTTTGCTCATGGGGATGCTCTGCGTGCCGGTGGCGGCTGAAACGGGAGACCAGGGTTACTGGAGTTTTTACATCATTGACCAGATTAGCGCTATCAGCGATGTGAAACTCAATGGACAGAGTGGCGGTGGCACGGGAAACTACCTGAAGGTGTATGTCCCAGACTCCCTTGATCAGATCGAGGTGGAATTTGATGTGACAGGGGGCCCGGATACAAACCTTACAATAACGAAGGACTATATAACCCGGCTCCGGAACGGACGTCCGGATTGGAATCCGGCCCTGTATGCATGGGGCGGTTTTTTGACGTATGATGTGGATGCGGGATGGTGGTACCCCCGCCCCGATGGCCGGTCGAAGTGGTTTATAACCAGTGAAAACCTCAGGAAAGGCGGTTTATACCACAATGGGATGGGACATATGGATTTTCTTAATCGTATTGACGACCGTAATCTGCACATACGTTATGTCATGAGCTGACAAAAATACCGGTTATCCTGCCCAGCGGGTCTTCCCTTTTTTTTATCCCGGGATTTTTCCCGACTGCCAAGATCCCGGGCTGGCGGGTCACCAGCCAGGATGACAGGGACCGGTACCTGGGCATTCAGCTCGCCCGACTCGCCACGGACCATATCGATTTCTCTCTCCTCCAGGGGCTCGGTGCCGAAACATGGGAGAACCTTTCCCGGCTCGGCGTACTTGAATTCCTTGACAGTGTCCGGGCTGACGGCCGGATTGGCACCCTGCGTTCTCCTTCCACAACGCGTTCCCGATCTTTATGGAGATTACCGGAGCCTGCGAGTGGACCTTTGCCCAGATCCAGTACAACTACATGGACGAACAGTTCCAGGCAGGCGCAGGGGCTGAAGTACGCAGGCAAAACTGGCCGGAACAAAGAACATCATCCCCATGCTCAGTTTCGAAGGGGTCCGGGTCGAGACCGATGCCCGCCGGGGGGCCGGGGTGTATGACCGGCTGCGCGGAGTCTGTACACGGCTCAAGACAGAACGGTATCTTCTTTGGCTGTTCGTTGACAGTCACCCGCATCAATGCCGGTCTCGTGACCTCCGATACATTTGTCCGCGAGATGCTCGCTTTCGGGGCCCGGGTCTTTGTGTTTATCGAGTACGTGCCCATCGAGCCGGGCACGGAGGCACTGGTACTCGATGACGACCAGCGCACAGCGCTGTACGCGAGTATCGATTCTCTCAACAGAAACCATCCGGCACTCTTCATTGGTTTTCCCGGTGACGAGGCTGCCTACGGGGGCTGCCTTGCAGCCGGCCGGGGATTTATTCATGTCAGCGCTTCGGGCGATCTGGAGGCATGTCCGGCAGCGCCGTTCTCGGACACGGACCTCGCCCGGGTTTCTCTTGAGGAAGCCCTCAGGTCCCCGCTCCTCTCCCGGATCCGGTCGCACCACCACCTTCTCACCGAGACAAACGGCGGGAGCACTCTCTGGACGAACCGGGCATGGGTTGATGGGCTCGTGGATGAGGGGCAAAAACGGGATACGTGAAGATACCGGCACAGGAGGAGGAAATACTCCTGGTGCAGAGGTAATCCTCCCGAAGGGGGTGACAAAATTCTTCTGTTACGGGTCTTACGTATCGTAAATATATTGAGAAATTCCGGGGAGTAATCTCCCGGATACCGGACTTTTTTTCCTTATTCCGCCCGGATAACCGTACCGGGATTCTTCCCGTTGATCGCTTTTTCGATGTTGCCCCGCTTGTGGCAGTTAACGATCCGGACTTCCCGGATATTGACCGCCTCCTTTAGCAGTTCGACAACCATGGGTTCGATCACCATGTCGTCCAGGTTCATTTTTGTGAGTTCCTTTGCGGTAATCT
>JAQWDG010000179.1 GCA_028705545.1 Methanoregula sp.
GCGGTCTCGGGGTACGGTGTGGAGAAGACCTCCATGCAGCCCGTCGAGGAGACCACGATACAGTTCGTGCCCGCTGCCTTGAGCATCAGCCGGGCCGCAAGTGCCGCCCCGCATCCGCCGCAGGCCCGGTGGCCGCAGTCGAAGAGTTCGCATGCATTGTCCGCCATGATTAGAGCACCTCCTTGCGCAGCCCGATAAACTGGTTGCCTTTGCCCTGCTCGGCAAGCGCAACGACTTCCCGGATATCCTTCTTCCGCACATCCCTGCCGCCAAGGCCGAGGACGTAATCGTAGACCGGGATGGTGGAACCGTAGAGGGCATCCTTTACTTCGAGCGCTGTGGCGCCTTTCGCGCCAAGCGAGATGTTCTTGTCGAGCACTGCAACCCGCTTTGCGCCTTTGAGCGCCGCTGCCACATCTTCGGTCGGGAACGGGCGGAAGACCCGGATCTTGAGAAGCCCGACCTTCTTTCCTTCTTTGCGCATCTCGTCGATGGTGTCCTTGACCGTGCCGCAGAGTGAACCCATTGCAACGATCACGGTCTCCGCATCGTCGAGCTGGTAGCCTTCGACCATCGCGCTGTAGTCCCGGCCAAACATCTTCCCGAACTCTGCCCCGGCTGCCCGGATTACGGACTTCGCATCCTTGAGGGCCTTGTCGGTCTCGTACCGGAATTCGAGGTAATATTCGGGGGTTGCGTACATCCCGAAACTCACCGGGTCGGCTGCATCGAGGCGCTCACTGGGCGCAAACTTCGGGAGGTACTTGTCCGCATCTTCCTGCGAGAGCATGTCCACCGGCTCGTAGGTGTGTGAAAGGATGAACCCGTCGAAACAGACCATCGCTGGTAAGAGAACCTTCTGGTTTTCCGCTACCTTGTAGGCGATGTAGTGGAGATCGGTTGCCTCCTGGTTGTCCTCGGCATAGAACTGCATCCACCCGGCGTCCCGTAAGGAGATCGAGTCCTGCTGGTCGTTCCAGATGGAGAGCGGGGCTCCCATTGCACGGTTGGCAATGGTCATGACAATGGGCAGGCGCATACCGGCCACATTGAAACAGACCTCGTACATCAGGGCAAGACCCTGCGAGGTGGTTGCCGAGTAGGCCCGGGATCCCGCTGCACTCGCCCCGATGCAGGCGGAGAGTGCGGAGAATTCGCTTTCGACGGTGATGTAGTCTGCATCGAGCTTCCCGTTTGCCACCATCTCGGCGAGCGCCTCGACGATATGGGTCTGGGGTGTGATCGGGTACGCGGAGACCACCTGCGGGCGGCAGAGCCGGACCGCTTCGGCGACCGCCATCGAACCTTCGGTAATGCCAAGCATCTACTTCTCCTCCTGTTTCATCTCAATCGCTTTTTTCGGGCACTCTTCTGCACACATTCCGCAGCCCTTGCAGTACGCATAGTCGGGGTCGAAAAAGCCCTCGGCATCCTCGGTGATACAACCCTCGGGGCAGATCACCTGGCAGGTCCCGCACTTGGAGCAGAGGTTGTGGTCGAAGATGGGCTTGAACACCCGCCACGACCCGGTCTTGTTGTCCCGGCCTTTTCCCGGCCGGGCACGGCAGCCGACAGCAAGCGCCATTATGCCGTCGCCCCCTTCACGTGCTCGAATGCCTGGCGTGCCGCCTCGATATTCTTCTCTGCCAGTTCCTTTGGGAACCGGTGGTAAAGCGCATTCTTGAGCGCATCGAACTTGATCTCGCCCGTAGCCGCGGCAAACGCTCCCATCAGCGAGGTATTGGTGATGGGAAGGCCGATGACCTTGAGAGCGATGGAGGTCGCATCGATGGTGATGAGTTTTACACCGTCGGGGACCTTGTAGTCCGGCGCCTTCTCGGTATTGACAATCACGATGCCGCCCTTTTTGACACCGGAAAAAACGTTGACGTCCTTGATGAGCGTGCTGTCCTGCACGATGATATAGTCGGGTTCGTAGACCTGGCTGCGGAGCCGGATCTTCCGGTCGTCAAACCGCACGAATGCCTGGACCGGCGCGCCGCGCCGCTCGACACCAAAGGCCGGGAACGCCTGCGAAAAAACGCCGCCTTCGAACGCAGCAACAGCAATAAGTTCCGCAGCGGTGACCGAGCCCTGGCCGCCCCTGCCGTGGATACGAAGTTCTCTCAAAGGAAAAATCCCCCAATAATCTTACATGATAAATCGATATAAATCTAGAGATCTACATCGATGCCGAGGATAGTGCCGGCCCCGGAAAAGACATCCCGGGCAATGGCCGCAAGTCCGCGGGATGCGCACCATTCGTCATAAACGGCTACATCCTGCCCCAGAAGCGATTCGACTTCAGGTGCGATTACAGGCGCGAGCGACCCGGCCAGTGCGACCCGCGCGCGGGAATTCAAAAGGAGGAGCGAGGCGCATTCCATGGCCGCAAACATGGCAACAGTCCGGATACGCAGGTTCCCGTCATCGGGGAGCGAGTAGTTCACTCCCGCCTGCTGGAAGGCTTCGTTTGCGGTGCACTCCCCTGCGTCCACCCGGCGGATGGCATCCACGTCGAGCGCGCCGTGTCGGGTGCCCGGCGCAAAGATGCAGGCATCGAATGCCCCGACAAGGCGGCCTGCGGTGACCAGCAGGGTCACGGTATTGGAACTTGCATCGGAGACCACGACATCGTCCCCCAGATCGCGGCAGGCCGCAAAAGCGATCCCGATCTTCTCGGGGCTCGACTGGTGGGAGTAGGCCTTGAACCGGGGATCGGTCGGGGAACCCCGGTGCAGGCCGGGGATCGCGATTGCGGGGAGACCGCTCTTTTTTACTTCGTCAAAGACCTTCGTTCCCCCGCCGATGTGCTTGCCCGCACCGTCGCGGCTGACCACGCCCCGGCTGGTGACTTTCTCAATCGGGGTGATCTTCGAGAAATTGTCGCCCATCGAGTAGCAGAGCGCGATCCCTTCGATCTCGTCGAGGGGACAGAGGCGGGTAAGATCGTTGATGGAGAACCCGGTCGCTTCTTCGCGCGTGAGTTTGAACTGGCCCTTTTCGGATGCAAACCGCATGGCGGTTGTGCCGTGGTCAATCCCGATGAACATAGCAGTAATCCTATAGCATGGGTTACATAATAGGTATTGATGTTTGCAGTAGTGACCGGCGGGGCCGGTTTCATCGGTTCGCACCTGGTGGATGCCTTGGTCGCGCAGGGCGATACGGTGCTCGTGATCGATTCCCTTGCGGCAGGAACAAAAGAGACGATCGCCGGTCACCTTGCGTCCGGCAAAGTCCGGCTCCTGAAGGCAGATCTCCTGTCCGATGGCTGGCAGGATGCAATAAAAGGCGCCGGCCGGGTCTACCACCTTGCCGCCGACCCGGATGTCCGGCAGAGCGCGATCTCCCCGGACCCGACCATGCAGAACAATGTGGTCGCCACCTACCGCGTGCTCGAATCAATGCGGACACAAGGCGTAAAAGAACTGGTCTTTACTTCGACCTCGACCGTGTACGGGGACGCTAAAATCATCCCGACCCCCGAGGACTACACACCGCTCGAACCGATCTCGGTCTATGGCGGATCGAAGCTTGCCTGCGAAGCCCTGATCTCGGCATACTGCTATTCGTTCGGGATGCGCTCGTGGGTCTATAGGTTCGCAAATATTATCGGCGCCCGGAGCGGCCACGGCGTTATTACCGATTTCATCAGGAAACTGCGTGAGAACCCGGCCGAACTCGAGATTCTCGGGGACGGTCGGCAGACCAAGTCCTATCTCGAAGTCCATGCCTGCATCGAGGCGATGTTTTTTGCCATCGCGCATTCGAAAGGGCCGGTCAATACTTTCAATATCGGCTCCGAGGACTGGATCGATGTGAAGGCACTTGCCGATATTGTCACTGCCGAAATGAACCTCCATCAGGTGAAGTACCGGTTCACCGGCGGCGAGCGGGGCTGGGTGGGCGATGTCCCCAAAATGCAGCTCGGGGTTGAAAAACTCAAAAAACTGGGCTGGAACCCCCGGCTCGGCTCCGCGGAAAGCGTGCGGATCGCCGTCCGCGCAATGCTGGAATAATTACTACATCCGTTTTTGGGCACTGATAGCATGAAGTGTATCCTGATTCTCGGAGACGGGATGGCCGACGAGCCGATCCCGGCGCTCGGGGGAAAGACCCC
>JAQWDG010000180.1 GCA_028705545.1 Methanoregula sp.
TTGGCATCGTTCGGGACACCGTGGGTTGCCCATCGGGTATGACCTATTCCGAGGGTACCGTGCAGCTGTATACTGCCTGCATATTCCGATATCCGTCCCTGGTGCTTGTTAACCTCGATACGATCCGCTGCCGTCGCAATGCCGAACGAATCGTATCCCCGGTACTCGAGTTTTTTCAAACTCTCAAGGATCAGGGGACCTGCCGGCCGTCTCCCAATGTACCCTACAATCCCGCACACTTCATATCACCAGGGTACCGTCAGGAATAGTACGGGAGATCATTTTCTGGTCCCCCTCTGAGGAAACGTTGTTCCCGAGGATACTATTGCAGATACAGGAGAACGGGCCACAGCGGACATTATCCCCGATAATTGCCCCGAAGCCGGTGTGGATGGGAACCCCTTCGATCTCCAGCAGGCCGTCCTGTCGTCCGGTTGAGGTATGATCTGCAAGCGTACAGCGTTCCCCGATGACAGCGTCGATTATCCGGGAATGCGAGCCAATGCATGTATCGTCCATTACTATTGCATTTCCGACAAGGCATAACGGTTCGATAGTGACCCGGGACCCGATGCTGGTATTTGGCATAATGCAGGAGTTCGGTCCGATTGTACAATTGTCCCCGATAATCACCGGTCCGGTGATTACCGTATTGGGTCCCACAACAGATCCCCTGCCAATCTGTACCGGGCCGGTAATGGTGGCGTGGCGGCTGGTCATACCTTCCCGTGCGGACGGCAGGTGTTTGAGGAGCCGCAGGTTTAACGTGAGCAGATCCCACGGATAGATGGCATCCTGCCAGTCATCCGCCGGGATTGCATGGACAATTGTACCTGAATCGATCATATCTGCAATAACATCGGTCATATCATTGCTTTTGATCTGTCTGAATACCTCTTTAGTCAGCGAGTAGATGCCGGTGCTGACCTGGAAACTTGCGGCATGCTCCGGTTTTTCCACAATGCTTTCTGCCCTGCCTTCGCGCACGGTCACGACTCCGAAATTTGACGGGTGGGGATGGTCTTTGACCAGAAGGGCGTTTTTGGTGTCTTTGATCCGTGCCACCGATTGTTCATCGATATAGTTGTCACCGGGCAGGAGGAGAAAATCCCCGGTGATTGCGGATTTTGCCTGCAGGAGGGCATGAGCTGTCCCGAGCTGTTTTTCCTGCACGACAACCGTGACCGGGATGTCGAGCTGGTTGAGATACCGGGTCACCTGTTCCTTGCGGTATCCGACAACAACAACGATATCCCGGATCCCGTTTTTAACCAGTGCATCGATCGTGTATGCGATGATCGGGCGGTTTGCCACCGGGATCATCGCCTTAGGCCGGCTCCACGTAAGCGGCCGGACCCGTTTTCCCTCTCCTGCTGCAAGGATGACTGCCTGCATGTTTTTACCTACCTGATTATTGCGTTCTCGCCAAACTTTCCGTCAATATACGAGCCGGGTGTAAATTGTGCCCCGCTGCCAATCACAGAACCAACGTTGACCGAGCAGTTGATCCCAAACCTCACGTTATCCCCAATGACCGCCCCGAATTTGGTATGCCTCGTATCCCTTCCGGCGACTTTGACCGTGGCGTGATCGTGGCGGAGGTTGGCAATCTTTGTCCCGGCACCGAAGTTACATCCGCTGCCGATGACCGAATCGCCTACATAGTTGAAATGGGGGATTTTTGTCCCAGTCATGATAATGGAATTTTTCAGTTCTGTCGAGTGCCCGATATGGCAGTCGTCACCTATGCTCGTTGCACCCCGGATGTACGCATGAGGTCCGATCTTACAGTTCTTCCCGATAATGCAGGGCCCTTCGATGTACGTCCCCGACTTGATCACCGATCCTTTTCCGATAATTACCGGACCGGAGAGGTGGACACCTTCTTCAATTGTTCCCTCGTTCTGCGTGGCGATTGATTCGAGCAGTGCGACATTTGCATCCAGCAGGTCCCATGGGTATCCGAGGTCCATCCATGTAGCGAGCGGGATCGCCCGGAGCCGGTGTTCCTTTATCAGCACTGCAAGGGCATCGGTCAGCTCTAATTCTCCGCGTGACGAGAGCCCGACTTTTTCCAGAAGATCGAATATCTCCAGGCCAAAAAAGTAAGCGCCGGCATTAATCAGGTTCGACTTCGGATGCCCGGATTTCTCTTCAAGGGAGGATACCCTGTCACCTTCAACGACGACCGCTCCGAAATCCCCGGGATGATCGGTTGTGCTCATACCCATAGCCGGGGCCGGTGTCCGGATCATATGGGTGATATCGGCACTTGTGAGGATCATGTCCCCGTTCATGGCAAGGAACGGGCCGGTAATAAAATCCCGTGCTGCAAGGAGTGCATCGGCCGTTCCTGCCTGCTGTCTCTGTCGGGCATAACGGATCCTGATCCCCCACTGTGAACCGTCGCCAAAGTAGCTGCGGACTTCCCGTTCTCCATAACCTACAATAAAGACAAAATCAGTGATCCCCGATTCTTTTGCCGCCAGCACAAGGTGCTCCATCATCGGCCGGTTTGCAACCGGCAGCATCACTTTCGGGCGCTGTGCAGTGAGGGGACGCATCCGTTTTCCTTCACCGGCAGCCAGCACAACGCATTCCATATGTATCAGATCTTTCGTAAAAGTTAAGGTGTTTTCCCCTGCGCAAGGCAGGCTTTTGCAGCCCGCATCATCTCTTTTGCTGCATCGGGCGTGGTGCCTTCCGCCGTGATTCGGATCTTTGGTTCGGTTCCACTTGCCCGGATGAGATACCATCCGTTCTCTTGTGCAATACGAACGCCATCGGTCGGGGTGGCGGCTCCAAGGCTCGCTACTGTTTCCCGTGCCTTCTCATCGTGGAACGATTCGCGGAGGAGGGTGTACGAAGGCATGGCATCAAGGCGTTCTGCCACATCGCAGCCCGATGCGATCTCACAGAAAAGGGCTGCGGCAAAGGGGCCGTCCGGGCAATAGGAGATCTGCGGGAATATCCATGCACCACTTGGCTCACCCCCGAAATCCCCCCATGAGCGCAGTTCTTCAGAAACATAGGCATCCCCTACCGGTGTGCGCCGGACTTCGGCCACATCTTCGATCAGCATGGAAGCATCGCTGGTGGTGACCACCTTCTTTGCACCAAGGTGTTCTGCAAAGAGCATGAGAAGATGATCTCCATCGATATACCGTCCGCGGTTGTCGAATGCCATCATCCTGTCGGCATCCCCGTCATGCACAACAGCGCATCCGGCCCCGGTCTTTTTTACCATCTCGCCCACGTATCCGAGGTACTCTTTGAGCGGTTCCGATGGCCGGCCAAAATACCCGAAGGGATTGCTGGTCAGGCACACCGGGTGAGTTCCTGCCGCTTCCAGCAGCGAGGGTGTGAGCAGGGAACCGGCGCCGTTTCCGCAGTCAATGACAACGGAAAGGCCGGGATCGATGGAGACTGCATCAAGGATCGCCATCTTGTGGGGCGTGAGCGCATCAAAAACAGATTCCTCACCCTGATGACGCCAGTCTGCCCAGTGCAGTTCCTTAAGCTGGTCTTCAACCACCAGCTGCTGTGCCTTTAAAAACGAGGAACCGTCCGGGTTGAACAGTTTGATCCCGTTGTATTCCTCAGGGTTGTGTGATGCGGTGATCATGCAACCGGCCTTTGCCGTGCGGGCGCTGTACGCAATCGATGGTGTCGGGGCAATCCCGGCAAAGCGTGCCTGCCCGCCGGTTTCAAGGATGCCGGCGATTATCGCCCGGGCAAGCAGCGGGCTTGTGGTCCGGGTATCGGTTCCCACGATGCAGTCCGGGAAATGTTCCCCGATAACCGCACCGACAGCCAGTGCCGTGTCCACCAGATCCCGGCCAAACCTCTGCCGGATACCGGACGAACCAAAAAGCATGCATCCGGGTTGGCGTTTTATATAAAAAGAGTTTTAGCCCCAATTACCGTGATATGTCCGGCATGCACTCCGGTGCCTGTTTTCCGTACGGGCACCAGTGTTCCTTGTCCTGGAGCCGGCTGACACCCGCGGTCGAGGGGCCTAAAAAAAGGATTCGTTTTTTCCCGGCCCATGTCTCCACGAGAGATCCGGTCTCCGGTGCAATCAGCCCTTCGTGGTTGATGAGGA
>JAQWDG010000181.1 GCA_028705545.1 Methanoregula sp.
CCGATAACAACACCTCTTGGTACCAAGAAAACCCTTTTACTCTCCCATGGATGACCCACTCATGCATAGGAAGGACCGATAATGTCACAGACATACGACTATATCATCGTCGGGGCCGGGACCGCCGGCCCCATCGTAGCATCCCGGCTGAGTGAAGATCCTCATATCTCCGTTCTGCTGCTGGAAGCAGGTGGGGAGAATACCAACGATATCTCCCGGGCACCGGGAGCGTTCTTTAAGGTCTGGGGGACCGACTACGACTGGAAGTACGAGACAGAACCGCAAAAGGGCTTAAACAACCGGAAAATCTATTCTCCGCGGGGCCATGTTGTCGGGGGCTCATCGGCAATCAACGTCGGGTTCTGGATGCGGGGCACAAAGGAAGATTACGATTTCTGGGAACAACAGGGCGCGAAGGGCTGGAATTACGAAAAGGCGCTGGAAATGTTCCAGAAAATCGAGGATACCGATAAAGGGCCGACCCGGTACCGGGGAAAAGGCGGGAAAGTACACCTGGAAGATTCAGCGTATCCGTCAACGGAATTTGTCCATAAAATGCTCGACGCATTTAAGGAAGCCGGGTTCGGCAGCATCGGGGATTTCCAGGCAGAAAATTCCTACCAGGCAGATATTGTCCAGAAAGACTACATTAACCGGGTCCGGCACACTCCGGCCGACAGTTACCTGTCCGAAGAAGTCCGCAAAAGGCCCAACCTGAAGATCCAGCCCGATACGTTTGTCCGTAAGGTTCTCTTTAAAGGAAACCGGGCCGTGGGCGTCGAGGTCGAATACAAAGGCAAGATCCAGCAGATCACAGCGAATGCCGAAGTCATTCTGTCGGCAGGCACCTTTAACACGGCACAGATCCTGAAATTGTCGGGAGTGGGGCCTAAACAGGAACTTGAAAAACAGGGCATACCGGTGGTTGCGGATGTCCCGGGTGTTGGCGAAAACCTCAACGATCACCTGATGGTGTACCCCCGTGTCCTCTCTCCCGTTTCCATTCCGGACACTCATTTTGACCCAACGAGCGACGAGGCCATAGCGCAATGGCGAAAGGAACGTACCGGTCCTGCCTGCTACTTCCCCGGCCCGGCGGCCGGCCTGGTCTCCAGCGACGGGACCCGTACCGGCCCGGACTTTGAAGTGATTTTGCAGTATGTCCCTTCCGCGAACGGCTCTGAAAAAGAGTTCGCGGGAGCGGGCACTATCGCAGAGAAAAGCGGGTATTCCTTTGCCGTGATCCTGATGACCCCCAAAAGCAGAGGAAACGTCCTGCTGGCCTCGGCAGACCCCCACGACAAGCCCCATATCAATCCAAATTATTTCGGCAACCCGGACGACATGAAACGGTTTATCAGGGGCGTCCGGTACGCGCTGCAGCTCACGAAAACCCGGGCGCTTGTGCCCTATACGGAAAAAGTGCACCCCGCCGTGGATTCAAGCGATGCCGAGCTTGAGGCGTTTATCCGCAGCGAAGCAAGCACGGTATTCCATCCGGTAGGTACCGCACGTATTGGCGATCTCACAAAAGACCCCATGGCTGTGGTGGATTCACACCTGCGGGTCCGGGGAGTGGAAGGGCTGAGGGTTGCGGATGCATCCATCATGCCGCAGGTGACCCGCGGGCATACGATGGCACCGGTCACCTACATCGGCGAGATGGCCGCACAGATTATCCGGTCGGAGAAACACTGACCGTGCCAGCGGCCGGAGACCGGAAAACAGGGGCACGAAGAGATCGGGGAGATTCCTGGAGGCAGTGACGGTGCAGTGACGATACGTCACTGAATACCCGGCATACGGCGGATTTCCCCCCATCACAAACCTCTTACCCGCCCGGTACCCACCATTCCTCCATGATTCCGGATGCGGACGACGATCCGTTTCCCCGCGTGTACAAGGTCGACCGGCTCTTTATCGAAGAGCAGGACTTTGTCGCGGACGACATCGCCCCGCTCTCCCCGTACGAGATGGCAGATCTCGACGAGCCGGCCGTACCGGTCGATCTCCCCCCGCTGCATAAAGGCGATGACCCCAACCCGCCGGCAGAAAAGATGGGCGGCCGGGCAGGGCCGGCGGATGAAATCGTCATATCAAAGGATATGAAAAGTGCCGACGAACAGGTCACGCTGGCATTTTTCAAAAAAGGAAAAACAAAAGTCCGCCGCCCATGGGACGGGCCGGACCTCTCACCGGAAAAAAGTACGGATACAAAAAAAGAGGAATAACCATCTTTTACCGTTTTTCGCAAGTCTGCCGCGTTTTTTAAGACAACTCCGGCTTACGATTGCCGGTACCCTGCGGTATCCGGGTGTCAGAACAACGGCGATCTACGGCAGCGAGGCAAAGAAGACCGGCCAGAAGGGATCCTGCTCCGGGATGGCAAGCGGTACCGTACTGCCATCGCGCCGGTGCAGGACCCTCTGCCCGGGCCCGGCAACCACCCGGCCGATGACCGAGGCCGGGATCCCGGCTTCTTTGAGCGCTGTGAGGATCTGCCCATGCGACGCGGGCCGTGCGGTAATCAGCAGCGATCCTTCGGCAATGGCTGCAACCGGATCGATCCCGAAACTCTCGCATACCATCCGGACTTCGTCAGGATAGATAAACTGCTCTTCGAAGATTTCCATCCCGACACCGCTTGCATTCGCAATCTCGAAAAGACCGCCGATCACTCCTCCTTCGGTGGCATCGTGCATTGCGGTCACGCCGCCTGCCTCCATGGCAGTCAGTGCATCCTTTACCACCGTTATCTCGCGCGAGAGGGCTTTTCCCCGCTCGACAAGATCTGCCGGGTATTTTTCCATGAGCTCTTTTTCCCGCAGGATCGAGAGGATCCCGGCAGTCTCGATGGCCGGGCCCTTGGTCAGGATAACAACATTGTCAGGCTCTGCTCCGCAGGGCGTGACGTACGTTCCCTTCCGGGCAATCGCAAAAACGGTGATGCCGCCGATTGTCGGTGACGCAAACCCCGGGTAGTAACCCGTATGCCCGCCGACAATGGCGATCCCGAGGTCAGCTGCGGTCCTGTGGATCGAATCGATGAGCGTCTGCAGGTCCTGTGCCGAAGTGTCGGGAGGTAAAAGGAGGGAGTACGTCATGTACCGGGGAGCAACTCCCATAACGGCAACATCGCTTGCCCCGATGTGGACCGTGTAGTACCCGAACATGGAAAGGGGAAGGCCGGGGATCGTGAAGATGGGATCCTCTGCCACGATCAGGACGTTGTCGTTCCCGATATCGATTATCCCGGCATCTACCCCGGGCAGGGGCGGTACGATCACCGAATCGTCCGGGTGGCCCAGGCGGGTTTTGAGCATTGCAGAGAAGGTATCGTGATCGATCTTCCCGATTTTTGTATGTTGAGTTGTCATGTCAGTCATGTGCAGAACTGTGGATTTGTTTTCTCATTTCAGCAATTTACCTGGCCGGTCCCTTGTACTCCCGTGCGATTGCGCAGAGTTCCTGTGCGATACCGATCGGCTCTTCTCCCAGGATGACGCTCACCGGTTCTTTTCCGATCGCCCCGTTCTCGTAGAGGATCTTCGGGACCCGTCCTCCCGCCGCCCGGATCGCTTCGGCTACCTTCCACGGCATGGATGCGCCTTCTTCCCGGCGGATCTCTTCCGGTTCGCCGGAGCGGTCGATTTTTGCAAATACCCAGCCTTTTTTGCGGCAGTACTCTTCGAGCCACGCGGCAAGCGCAGGGGTGTTTGCGAAATCGATTCCTGCCCTGACAGAGGGATCTCTTTTCCGGATCTCGAGGATCAGCCGTGCCATGTGGCTGGAGGCCCCAAAGCGCAGTCTGCCGGCCGCCCGGGGTTTTCCCTCCGTTACGGTGATCCGGCCATCGATGGCGAGGACATCCTCACGGCTCGTTGCAGTCGTTGATGCAAACACCATATTTGAGCGGACTTCGGGTACCAGCACCGCGAAGGCCGGGCAGGACTCCAGGGTTTCAAGGGCGATCAGCATCCTCCCGTACATATCGATACGGTCATTGTCGTTCTCGGGTTGCATGTTCCTTCCGGTTCTCCGAAAGACAGGTTGGGGAGGGGGATATTAATAGGGTTTCACATAAGATCGCGGTACAGGA
>JAQWDG010000182.1 GCA_028705545.1 Methanoregula sp.
TCTGACACGTATTGCATGGCGAACAACATGGTATGCCGGGGTAGGCAGACGGCATTCCTCCACCGGTTAAAACCGGTGGTCCCCTGCCTGTTTCTTATGGAGAGTAGTTCTCGATCGCGGCGATCGCAGCGTCCCCACTCTCCTCGAACATCTGCATGAATTTGAAGACGCTGTCGTTCCACCCGCCGATGAACGAGACATTCGGCGTGTTCTCCGGGAATTGGACGGTGCCGTATCCGCATAGATCGATGCTGTGGAGGATCACGGCGGGGTTGACCGTGAACCGATACGTCTTCAGCAGATCGGCGATCGGTTTCTCGCGTTCGCCGAACAGGAACGATGGTTCGGTGTTTGTATAGCATTGCATGTCGCTGATCAGGATGATCCGGTCGTAATGGTCTTGGGTTGTGTTCAACCACGAAAACACCTTGTCGGCCCGCGTCCCGCCGCCTAACGACCTGACGTTCTCGATCGTCGTGATGTTCGCCACAATATCGTCGGACGACAGGGGGACGACCGTGAATTCGGAGGCAAACGCAACTACCGTCGCATTTTCACAAATCCCGTTCGCCATCGCGCCGAACAGGGTCGCGACGTCCCGACACGTCATTACGCTTTTGCCACTAACCGGCGCGCTCATCGACGCCGATACGTCGACGACGATCAGCGTCCGGCCGCGGAACTTTGGAATCCGACGGACCAGAGCGTGGAGTCCGCGTTCGAGCGACCGGATGACCCGGGCCGCGTTCGCCCGCCTCCTATCCGACGTGTTCGGCCGGTCTTTATACTGGTCGAGGGCGGTGATGGCTGCGTAGTACTGGTGGGGGAAGACGAACGACGGGGGGTTCTCCAGCCGCGGCACCACCATGCTGAGATCCGCGTCGTGCTCGATGATGGACCGCAGGTATTTCAGGAGGGCGATAAACCCGATCGACGGCAGGATGGCGTTCCACGTCTCTGTCGAATTCCCTTCTCCCGACAACATCGTCTCGACCGTCTGCGGAACCGTCAGGGTGTTGGTCGCGATTCGGTCGAAGATCCGGGCTTGTTCTACATCTTTCGGTTTCGGCCGACAGAAGAACAGGGCGTCGCGTAGCGTTACGTCGCGCCGGGCCGCATATTTGGCGAACTGATACTCGTCGAACCGGTTGAAACATTCGGCCAGCCCGCGCCGGATCAGATTCGGGCACCGATTGGTGGTTCGCGGATACAGGGTGTTGCGCTGGAACTGTTGCGCCAGACATTCCGTAATCTCGTCGACGCGTTTGATGATGTGGGGGACATACGATCGGGTGTTTTCACAGCCTCCGGATTGCCGGTTGGCATACTCGATGAGGAGCGCGGTCGGCACCGCCCGTAACCCCAACTGTTCGCGTGCAAACGCCGCCATCTTGAGAACAAAGATGGGGTCTTCCTGCATGACGCGGTCGACACACGCAAACAGATCCGCGTTCGCGTAGAACTTTTCGTAGGCGGCACGCTGCGTCTCGTCCGGATGCCAGCCCGACGACGTTTTGCAGATGTTGGCGATCGGTTTCCACTTCTGTGGGTCGTGGCCGATGGTGACCGGGGCGTAGAACCGGGGTTCACCGAGCAGACAGGACGCGACCCGGAGATACAGTTCGCGTTTTGCTGACGGTTTGTAGGCAATACCGCCCTCGCAGTTGACCGTCTGGTCACTACGGGGATTGTTTCGTGAACGCTTGTTGTAACGCATAAGAGATCACCTTCAGGGGAGGATGGGCTGGTGCGGAATCCCAAATAGTTGTACACCGTAGTAGCCGCACCATGGCACAGCCCCTGTTGTTCTGCCGTGATTGCTGGAACGCTTGGAGGAATCGGCTCAAACTGATGTTGTCGTTGCCGCGTTGTTGTTGCTGGATCTGGCTGGATTGCATGGCAGAGTGCGACCCGTCGTGGCAACGGGTCAACTGGCCTCTGTGGCATGTGGGGCACCACATCGGCACACATCTATTCTCTTCAAGAATATATATACCTTTCCATTGTTGTATGACGAACTGTAGGACAAAAGAACCGAGTATGGCAAGAGGGTGGGCGGGGAGGATCGGCTGGGGCGGCAAAGACGTATTATCAGTACACCGTAGGAACCGCACCATGGCACAGCCCCGCCCGAAATGGCAAAGACTTCAACAGAGATGAGTTACGGGGGCTCGAACGGGTGTTGTCATCGCCCCCAACGTGCTGACGCTGGCCTATGTTCTGTCTCGCTGGCTGCTGGATTTCGAGGACTGCCGGAGTGCACTACTTCGGCACACATCTATTGGATCGAACAGCATATATATCTTTCGCTATATTGTCATTTTGTATGTCTTACTTGCTGTATTTTCTCTCGAACTGTGCCAGCCGCTTCTTATCTTCATCCTTCCGAAGATATTTCTTCAAATACGCGATGATAATCCGGGTGATTACGGATTGCGGCAAATTCTTCTTCGATTCGAACTTCACATTCTTCAGAAAATCCGCCGCGGTCGACGGGGGGAGGTGGGCGGTGATGACGTTGCCGTGTTTACACTTCGTGCAGTGCGGCCGCTGGCCGCGCGGCGCTACGAACCCTTCCGAGTACCCGCAATTCGGGCAGGCGAACACCCAGAAATGGAGGAGCCAGCGCGGCGGCAGGTCTTCGTTTTTCGGGTCTCGATACCGGTGGAGGTAACACCGGTAATCTTCTTTCGCCACCGCCAGGGCGTGAAGTTTCGGGTTCCGCAGGTTCAGTGTCGCGGCATGCTCGGTCACCGCGTCCCGGAACTTCCGGTTCCGGTGCGGGTACGCGGTGAACGTCTGGTCTTGCATAAACTGTTTTGCGTGTGCCAGTTCGTGGACGATCACGCCCCGCACGCCTTCCGACGCAATGTTTGACTGGTTCGACCGGACGAAATCGATGTCGTACTTGATGATGAACAGGAAATCGTAAAACTTCCCCCTCCCATCGATTCGATATGACGGGATGGTTTCGGCCAGCGTGCCGTCCGGATAATCCTCAAATTGCACCCGGACCGGGACGCCGGGGATCATCTCCCGCGCATACGCATGGGTGGTCCGCCGGATATACTGTTGCGCGGCGTCAAACGATCCCATCACGTCTTCCTCCGTGACGATGCGGCAGGACGTTTCTTTGCGGCACCCGGTCGTTTCTTGGCCGGAGCCGGTCGTTTCTTGGCAGGAACGGGACGACACGCGCGTTGCATGAACCGGGGGTCGCGAAGCAGTACAAGCAGCCGTTTCTTCTGTTCGCCCTTCAAATATTGTTTCAGCAGGGCGACCATGGATTTAACCGACTGTTCGACGTCGAGCCGGCCGAGCCGTTTGATCTGGCGTTCTCCTGCAAGATTCAACGTCGCGGCATCGTTTACGGTCATCTTGGCGGCCAGCACGTCTGTGTATCCACACACCTCGCAGACCGGCTTTCGGCTCCGTCGATTCGTGATGTAAGCGTCG
Source organism: Methanoregula sp. (assembly GCA_028705545.1). Taxonomy (GTDB): domain Archaea; phylum Halobacteriota; class Methanomicrobia; order Methanomicrobiales; family Methanospirillaceae; genus Methanoregula. Next base: position 3,457 of record JAQWDG010000182.1, read on the forward strand.
ACGAACCCGCATGCCGGACACACGTACACCCAGTAGTTCGCCAACCATGCGGGGGTCACGTCGTAGGGGTTGGGATCGTATTTTTCCGTATCATCATCGAACGCAGCAATCGCGACATCGGGTTTCAGCGCGCTCTGAAACGCTTGGTTTGTACCTCCCATATGCCGTTTTAACAGGTTCCGGAAATCCGGGTCGGTGTGGGGTGCAGTATTATAATCGTGAAAATCGTCAATGAAGTGCCGGGCGTGCGCCAGTTCGTGAACGACCACGCCCCGCACCCCTTTACTCTTCAGATTCTGTTTGTTTGCGTCGAGGAACAACGTATTGTAGACGATCTTGAACCGGTAATCGTATCGTTTCCCCTTCCCATCGACCCGGTAGTAGGGGGTCGTCATCGCGTCGATCGAGTTGGACAACTCGCGGAACTCAATGTCGATTGGACAATTGAGGTTCATTTGTTTGGCATACCGTTCGGTCTGCCGTTTGATATAGTCTTTTGCAATCGGTAACGTCGCCATCGTATCACCCTGATCGTAATGCCGTATCGTTGGGTGGAGAACTAAAAAAAGGTTTTGCGTGCTTGGAATGCGAAACAGAACGATTTATAAATTTAGATTTTCAC
>JAQWDG010000183.1 GCA_028705545.1 Methanoregula sp.
ATCCAGAGGATTCGCTCAAGATAGAAAACATTGTGGCTTCCGCGAAGGTGACGGACTACCTCGACCTCCCGGCGCTTGCCTCAAGGATCAAGGATGCGGAATACAACAAGAAACGGTTCCCCGGCGTAGTTCTGCGGATGCAGAACCCGAAGATCGCAGCGCTCGTCTTTGGTTCGGGAAAAGTCGTCCTGACCGGGGCAAAGAGCGTTGACAGTCTCTCCAAGGGCTTAAACATCCTCGGCAACCAGCTCAGGAGTTTCGATATCGACATCCCGAAGAAGCTGACCTATAAGATCCAGAACATCGTAACCTCTGCCGATCTTGCGACTGCGATCAACCTCAACAAGATCGCCGTTGGATTTAACCTGGAGCGTATCGAGTACGAGCCCGAGCAGTTCCCGGGCCTCGTGTACCGGCTGGAGAACCCCAAGGTTGTCGTCCTCCTCTTTGGTTCGGGAAAGCTGATTATTACCGGCGGCAAGGAGCCGGATGACGCGAAAAAGGCCGTCATCAAGATCCTCTCAGACCTGCGCAGCCTCGGCCTGATGTAATTCCCTTTTTTCCCGGTATTCTCACTGGACGAGACGGGATCGCTGTATCATTCTTTAATTTAAATCAATCTAATATGACAATTATATTCTCTGTCGGACGATGGATTGTGATATATAAAATAATAGGTTATTGCCCGTCAATAATCACCCATAAATATCGTGAAAAAGATAATTAGTAAAGAAAATTTGGAAAAAATATTGTGGATGTGTTGCATGAGAACAGAAAATGTAATGTATTTTACCGAGAAAGAGGAAGAATTTGCAAACCTCCTAATTGAGATCGGTACAAAAAAGAATGTGGCAAAGGTACTGGTATTTCTGGCAAATATCCCTGAGGCAACATCACGGGCTATCGAACGCGGAACCGATCTGCGCCAGCCCGAGGTCAGCATCGCGATGCGGTACCTGATGGACCAGGGCTGGATCTCGAGCCGCGAGAGCAAGGCCGAGAGCAAGGGACGCCCGGTAAAAATCTACGAACTGGCAAAGCCCATCACCGAAATCATGGACAGCATCGAAAAAGAGAAGAAGAAAGAGGCGACCAACCAGCTCGCCATGATCCAGAAATTACGGGACTACATCAGCTGATGTAAGGACCGAACACTTTTTTTCCGAACCGACAATTATTGTCGTATTTCCTACGAGCCTCGTAAAGAGACCGCTTTCAACAACGCCCGGGATTACTGCTATTGCAGTTTCGAGTTCCCCGGGATTGGCAATTTCGTCGAAGTGGCAGTCCACGATAAAGTTCCCGTTGTCGGTGATGACCGGGCCGTCCTTTTTTACTGCCTCGCGGATGAACGGCCGGCAGCCGAGCCCGCGGAGCTGGGCCATCGCAGTTGTTGTGGCAAAGGGGAGGGTTTCGACCGGGACGACACCGCCAAGCTTTGGGACCATCTTTGCCTCGTCTGCGACTACGATGAACTGGAAAGCCGCGGAGGCAACGCATTTTTCCCGGGTGAGCGCAGCGCCCCGTCCCTTGATCATCCGGTGCTGCGGATCGATCTGGTCCGCCCCATCGATTGCAAGATCGAGGATCGGGCTGTCATCGAGAGTTGTCAAGGGAACGCCGTATTCCCGTGCCCTTATCGCAGTCTGGTACGAGGTCGGGACGCCGGATACCGAGAGACCTTCCCGTATCTTTTCCGAGAGCGCTTCGATTGCGTAAAAAACCGTGGAGCCGGTCCCAAGGCCGATCACCATGCCGTCTTCCACCATGTCCGCCGCCCGGTATCCTGCTGCCCTTTTTGCGGCGGCAATTGTGTCTGCTGTGCCTGCCATACTTAATGAAAGGATTCGGTGTTGGGATAATTAAACGTGGTGTGGGGAACTGAGAGTGATGAATACCTTTGGAATGGAACCACAAAACCGAGAAATATGATGCCTCCCCGCCTCAGGGTCCCTCGCGGGGAACGGCGGGGCAGATTACCGGATTTATGATATCCCCGTACTGCAGTTTTTCCATCCCGCTTCGTGGGTTGTTTGGGCATCTTGCCGGGCCCTCAGCACGGATAGATTATCGGTCACGTTCAGTTTGTTATAGGTAATTGAGGCCGCCGCGGGGCGCCCTTCGGGGCGGCGGCAGGCATCGTATATATGAGAGGTGTCTGTTCGTCCCTTATCAGGAGAACAGCTTTTGGTAATCAGGAGAAAAAAGTAATAAAAAATCTAGACGGTATTTCAATCCAGAAAAACCTTCCTTGTCTCCTCTTTTGCCTCGTATGCGGTGCAGTCAAGTGTGATGGGAGTAACCGAGATGTTTCCTTTCCGGACCGCGTGCACATCGGTTCCCTCCTCTGCATCGTCAAGGAGCGGGCCGTTGATCCAGAAGTAGGGCCGGCCCCGGGGATCGAGCCGCTTTTCGACCCCGGTGTGGAAGAGCTTGCGGGCGAGCTTTGTCACCTCGTACCCTCCGTGGACCTCCGAGGGGATGTTCACGTTGATCACGTCCGCGTGTGGACAGAACCCGTTTTTCAGGACCCGGGTCACGACATCGCGCACTACTTTCTTTGCCTCGTCAAAACTCTGCGCCGACTGGCCCGGGTCGTCGAACTTGTCGCCCTGGTCTGCAACCTGGAGCGAGAACGCAATTCCTTTTGTCCCCTGGTTGGAGGCTTCGAGTGCCGCACCCATCGTGCCCGAGGTCATGATCGATTCGTATGAAAGGTTCTCCCCGATATTGATCCCGCTTACGACAAGCGTTGGTGCGAGCTTGAGTGCATAAAGCCCGATGATTACGGCATCGGTGGGTTTGCCCGCGACCGCCCATGCAGGAACACCGTTGATCTTAATCCGGTTTGCCCGGATCGGTTCGAAGATCGAGATCGAGCGCCCAACCGCGCTCTGCTGGGTTGCCGGCGCGACCACGGTCACGTCCGCTATCGGTGAGAGGGCTTCGTAGGCAGCCCATATGCCCAGGGAGTTTACGCCGTCATCGTTCGTGAGCATGATCGCGGGTTTCATAGAACAGGTATACGTTTCGTGCTCTCCAGTAAATACCTCACCTATCCGGCCGGATGCCAAAAGATAGGGTAATGTTATCGTGCAGGCAAATACTGTCCCTGCAATGAAAGTCCTGCTTGCCGAGTACACCGTTGCCCGCGATCCGGCGCTTGCGCCCGAGGGCAAGGCGATGCTCGATGTACTCACGAAAAGTTTTGCCGCATGCGGTTACGAAGTCGTTCTCCCGGGCCCCGGGGATTTTTACAATGAGCTCGTCCGGCTTGCTCCGACATGCGACATGGGCCTTGTGATTGCACCCGACGCCCTGCTCTCCAGGTTTTCCCTGCCGATCGAACAGCACTGCCACACGCTCGGCTGCGGCAGCATGAACGTAGCGGTCTGCGCAAACAAGCGTTCGACCGAAAAGATCCTCCGTGCGCACGGCATCCCGGTCCCGCCACCGGCCCCGGCCGGTGGGAAACATATCGTAAAACCGGTTACCGGGTGCGATGCGCAGGGCGTTCGGCTGACAACGGATGCCCCCAAAAAGGACGAACTCGCGCAAGGCTATCTCGAAGGCGAACTCTACTCGGTAAGCCTTCTTGTCAACCGGGTGGTGGGCGAGGCATGCCTGTATTTCTCCGGCAACCCGCCGCTTGCGCTCGCGGTCAACCGGCAGGACGTTGTGGCAAACGATGACGGCACGTTCACGTACCGCGGCGGCGAGACACCGGTGCATCCGGCCCGCGAACAGGAGATTGTCGAGACCGCAAAGAAAGCCGCTACCGTGCTCGGCTGCCAGGGGTATTGCGGCATCGATGTGATCGTGGCGGACAAAGTCTATGTTCTCGATGTCAACCCGAGAATTACGACAAGCATTGTCGGGATTGCGGCCTGCATGGACGAAGAGATTGCCCAGCTCATTGTCAGTACATCGGAAGGTGTCGCACCAGAAGAGGTTCACTTCCATGGGAAAGTCCGGTTCGACCGGTTCGGGAAGGTTACACCGGTATGATTGGGATCGATGTCGGGGGAGATCGGAAGAGCACACGT
>JAQWDG010000184.1 GCA_028705545.1 Methanoregula sp.
TTTTTTCACAAACAGACCCCCACCCCCCCTGTTCTGCAAAAAACAGGGGACTACCCCCCCTTGCTTCCAGTCCCAAAAGGTGTGTTTCGCGTGGAGTGTCCGGCGAGCGGGGGTGGGGGGACTACCCCTCCGGTCACGGACAAGGGGGGTGGGGTGATCGCATGAAGGGGTGGGGGTACCCCCTCACCTCCGGATCTCTGGATACCCCCCGTCCCCCCATCCGGAATTTTTCGTACCGGACCCCCACCTCCCCGCTCCACGCAAAATGGGGGGCCCACCCCTCAATAAAAAAAGCTTCGGTATTCAGGCCAGCAGTTTTCTCAAGGCCACGAACTCTTCTACCGAATACTGCCCGGCAGCCGTTGCTTCGCCCGTGTGGCAGTACACCAGCTCCGAACCAAAGAGCGGGAGGATGGCACGGGCATAGCGGAACCGCTCGCCCATAACCCCGGTGCAGATCGGTTTCTTTGCGGCACGGGTAAATGCAGCAAGGTTGAGGACATCATCCTCGTTCTCCGGTGTCACGATGATCTTCGGGATGTCCCCGTAGGCCCGGAGCTCCTGTTCCAGCACAAAGAGCACATGGAGCGGCAGCATTCGTGCCGAATGGTGGGAAGCGATGATCCGCTTTCCCGCCTCCTTTACCGGCCCGGCCTCTTTTGCAAACTGCTGCTCGACATCCACGTAATCCACGAGTGGAAGAAGGGGGGCGATCTTTGCCTTCCACTCTTCCGGGCTCCCGAAGTAGCGGCCGCCCTCCAGTGCGGAACGGTAGGTGGCGATAATCGGGAGGGAACAGTGCTCTTTGCACTGTTTTACCGCTGCAACCGAGTCACCGGCGATCAGGTCGAAGCGGAGCTCGACCATGGTGGCACCCTGTTCCTGTGCCCGGCCGGCAAGCAGGGGATCGGTAAGCGAGGCAACAATTTGCATGTACCAGAAGCGTTCGCCCCCGAGCCACAAAAAGATACGCCTGCGTTTTCCCCGGGGATACCGGTTTATCCCCTCCCGGGTAGACAGTATGCTGTTTTCTTATGGACCGGGCAGCAGTTCTGGCAGCAGCTCAGCGGATTGGCGTGGCACTTGCCGCATGCATCATCCCTTCAATTGTCCTGCCGCTTGGCGCAGCCATCCTGCTCGGCCTTCCCCTTGCACCGGTATACGGCCTCATCGCAAGCGCCTTTCTCATCGAGTACGGGGCGATCCCCATCGGCATCGGCCTTGGCCTCCCTGCCGTCTATGTCTTCTGCGCTGCGACAGCCGTCGAGGCCGGGATCTTCCTTGGGATCTACGGTGTCCTCGATGTCATCGGCCATACCTCAAACCGCGTTGCAGGGCTCCTTGAACGAGTCCATGCCGTTGCCACGCGGTCGCGGATGTTCGACCGGTACGGCATCCTCGGGCTCTTCCCGTGCGAGATCCTGGTCGGTGTCTATATCTGCGCACCGGTCTCCTGGCTCTTTGGGTGGAACGAGGTCAGGTCGTTTGCGATCACGATGGCCGGCTATATCGTTGCCGCGCTCGTAACCACCCTTGCAACCCTCGGGGTCATACGGTTGTTGTTCTCATAAAAAAGGAAGTGTCTATGTCAGGACAGGTAACCTCAGGTCACAAAATAATCCCCGAACTGCTCGCACCAGCCGGGTCACCGGAAGCGTTCCGGGCGGCCATTGCCGCAGGAGCCGATGCCGTATACTTAAGCGGGAAACATTTTGGGGCCCGTAAATTTGCAAAGAATTTCTCCGACGACGAGATTGCCGCTGCAATCGCGTATGCCCATGCACGGGGTGTCCGGGTCTACGTGACGGTCAACACGCTGATCCACGACCGGGAGCTTGCCGGGGTTGCCGCATACCTCGTCCGGCTGTATGCAATGGGCGCCGATGCCGTTCTCGTGCAGGACCCGGGTATCGCTGCCATCGCCCGGGAGATTGTCCCCGGGCTTGTCCTGCATGCATCGACCCAGCTCACGATCCACAACGCCGAGGGGGTGCGCTGGGCATACGGGCAGGGATTTTCCCGGGTGGTACTTGCCCGCGAACTTTCCCTTGCGGAGATCGACGGGATCGCAGAAGCGGTCAGAGATATTCCCGTCGGCCTTGAAATATTCGCCCACGGGGCCCTCTGTTACAGTTACTCGGGCCAGTGCCTGCTCTCCTCGGTCATCGGGGGGCGCAGCGGGAACCGGGGCATGTGCGCCCAGCCGTGCCGGAAACCGTACATGCTTGTCGAGGGAAAGACCGACAAGTACGGCCGCCCGACCGACCTGCACGAGGTTACGGCAAAGGAGCACTACCTCCTCTCGCCAAAGGACCTCATGACCTACCGGGACCTCGGCCGCATTGCAGGTTCGCCGGTTGCATCGCTCAAGATCGAAGGGAGGATGAAGTCCCCCGAATACGTGGCGACCGTTGTCTCGACCTACCGGCGTGCGCTCGATGCCGTGGCGGCAGGCACGTTTGTCCCGGACGCTTCCGCGGAACGCGACCTGTACCTTGCCTTCAACCGCGAGTTCACCCGGGGATACCTTATGGGCGACCGGCTCCGCGACCTGATGGCACGGGACCGGCCGGATAACCGGGGGCTCTGCATCGGGAAGGTAACACGTTTTGACCAGAGGGCCCGGACTGTTACCATCGTCCCCGACCGGCCCATTGTCCTGCATCCCGGGGACGGCATCCTCTTTCACAACCCCGAACACCCGGCTGCCTCGTGGGGCTGTTCCCTCAACAGCGAACCGGTGGCGGCAAAGGACGGGATAGAACTGACGGTTGCCCGCCCGGTACTTGCCGGGACCCGGGTCTACCTGACCTCGTCGCTCGACCTTGCCGCCCGCTCGCGGCAGATCGCGGGATCCCCGTCCCCGGATCTCCGCCACCCGGTGCCGGTCGATCTGGCCGTGCGTGTGGATGCCGAAGGGCTCCTGACCCTGACCGGTACCATCCGCCCGCCCGGGAGATCGCCGGTTGCCGTGGAGGGATCGCCCGGCCTCTCGATGGAACCGGCCCGGTCGCGCCCGCTCTCCGGTGAACAACTGGCCGAACAGCTCACAAAGACCGGGGGCACCCCGTTTGCCGTTGCCGACCTTTCGCTTGAATACGACGGGACACGGTTTGCCCCGGTCAGCGGGATTAATAAGGTGCGGCGGGACTTCTTTACCCGGGCCGAAGCGGAGCTGGTTGCGGCATCGCGGCCGGCACCGGCCGATGCCCGGGCCGCCGAACAGCGTCTCAAACACTACTGCGCCCGGTTCAAGGATACCCCGGCTGCCCCCGGTCCAGTCGGGAATGCGCAGCACACCTGCGCGATTGTCCTCTTTGCCGATACGCTCGAAACGGTCGAGGCCGGTGCAGCAGCCGGGGCTTCCATGGTCTGTTTCGAACCGGACAGTTTCCTGTGCCGGGGGGGAACCAGTGACAGGGACCGGCTGGTCAGGACCGAGGCGGTCCTACGGGCCGCCCTTCCAACCTGCCGGAAGAAACACTGCCGCCTTGTCTGGAAACTGCCCCGGATCACCCGGGAGACCGAGATGGAGGCACTCCGTGTCCTCCTCCCCCGGCTCGTGACCGCCGGTCTCGATACCTGCATGACCGACAACCCGGGCACCGCCGCTGCCCTGTCAGCCGCGGCTCCGGGTATCGGTCTGTTCGGGTCGTTTGGCTTAAACGTCTTTAATGCCGAGACCGTACGGGTGTATGCCCGCCAGAACTTCGGGGGGCTCATCCTCTCCCCGGAACTCTCCGGCGACGAGATGGCAGTCCTTGCAGGATCGGTAAGAAACGATGCCCGTCGGCCGCAGCTGGGCGTTTTTGTGCAGGGCTCCTTAGAGACCATGGTGACCGAGGACTGCCTGCACGCCCTCCTCTCCTCGTGCAGGAAGAAGGGGGGGTCCTGTGCACGGAACCGGTGGATCGGGATCCGGGACGAGACCGGCCACCTGCTCCCGGTCAGGACCGACGGTGCCTGCCGGAGCCATATCCTCAACGCAGCCGAGACGAGCCTTGTTGAGGCTGTGCCGGACCTTGTTGCAATGGG
>JAQWDG010000185.1 GCA_028705545.1 Methanoregula sp.
AGCAGCGGTGGATGCGGGAGATCGTCACCCATAACCGGATACCGTTCGCGCTGCAGCGGCCGCGGGACCCGATCACTGGGGAACTCGGTGCGGTTGCGGTCGATCTCCCCGGTCTGGTCTATACTGTGGGGATCGTCGGGATCAACGAGATGGTGCAACACCTCACCGGTTCGCAACTGTATGAGTCGAAAGATGCGGTCAAAACCGCCGTCTACGTGCTGGTCGAGCTGAACAAGTACGCCCGGGAACTGACCGAACGGCACGGGTTCACGATCGCGATGGCCCGGACCCCGGCCGAAACGACCGGGCAGCGGTTCGCGGTCGCCGACCTGCTGAGCGACCGGTACCGGGCGGATGCCCACACGGTCGTGAAAGGCGAACTGGAGACGTTCGATCGGGATGTAGGGACCACCCGGGACCTCCCGGTCTACTACAACAACGGCACCCATATTCCGGTCGACGCCCCCATCTCGATCTACGACAAGATCCGGGTGGAAGAAATATTCTTCACCCTGGTCCAGGGCGGCAACATCTTCCACGCGTTCCTGGGCGAGACGATGCCGGACCCGCACGGCCTTGCCGAGTTCGGGCTGAACATCGCGAAGAATACGCAGATCGGGTATTTTGCGTTCACGCGCGATCTGACCATCCCGCTCCGGCGGTACCGGTGGTATGCGGAACCGGCCTGACCCGGCTCACGCAACCTATATTTACCGCCAACTCAAATGTAAGTGTGATAATATGACAGAAGAAATTACAATCTTCCGGATGGAGTTTTGCCCGCGCTGTGAACTGCTCGCCGACCTGCTGCGGCAGCGCGGGGTGCCGTTCACCGAACGCATGATGGACGATTCCGAATCCATCGCCGAACTGATCTCGAACTCGATCTTCGCCGCGACCGCACCGATCGTCAAGATCGGGGAGGAGTTCCTCACCGATAAAGACATTTTTGCCGGAACGTATAACGGAGATGCGTTATCGCCGACGATCCTCGAACGGATTGCGACCGCCCGGTGATCGGGTACCGCCGATCCCTCTTTTTTCGGAACCTCTATATAGCAGAACAAGTAATCTGTACACCGTATGGTATTTTCGTTTTCAACCCTCGACGTGACGAAACATCGGCGCAACCTCATCCTGATGTTCGTCGGTATCGTCTGTTTTATCGTGAATATCGGCCTGTACTACGTTCAGGACGGCCTGGGATCGATCGCCAACACCGGGGTTATCCTGATCGGGTGTATCCTGTTCCTCTGGGGCGGGATTGCCATCGCCAAAGATTTCCGCACCACGCAGACCATTGAAAAAGAGTGAGTTAATCTCTTGTATTGCCGGGTTCTCCCCGGCAATACCGCATTAGATGATGAATTCACGACACCGGGTCTTGTCCAGAGCGAACGTGCGGTGCAGTTTCTGGGTCTGCTGCTTTTTTGGACACCGATCGTTGATGGCCGCGAGTCGGTGGCCGGCGCCGGCGATCAGGCCGAGGATCTGGTTGAACTCTGATGCCGGATACAGGTTCCGTTCGCAGAGGGCGTAGTCGGTGTTGCAGTAGACGAGGCGGCGACAGAGGCCGTCGTCAACGAGCCACGTGGCGGGTATCCCGGCAAGATATTCGATGGGCAGTTCGTCACACGACAGCGCGTCGATTGCCACGACAAGATAGTACGGTTCGCCCTGAATCAGGAGCGGTTCGGCAACGATTTTGATGGCCATGGTATCGTATACGTGTCGGCGTTCCTCGCATATATAGGTTGTTCTCCATGTGCAATATATTTATAATGACAAACTGAAATACACATACTAGTATGTCTGGAATTCTCGTAGATGACGGCGTCTCAACGCCAACCACACAACCTTCCAAAAAACGACGCAACATTCTGGTCGTTGGGGGGTTTCTTATCCTGCTTGGGGTTGGGTTCCTGGTCGTTGGTAACCTGTTATCGACACCATCTCCTCAAACCGATCAGGCATACGCAATTACTGTCAACATTTCACTGATTGCGCCGGACGATGCGCATGGACAACGTCTACTGGAGATCCGGCATACCGGGGGCGACATCATTGCGTCGGTCGATGAACTTCGGTTCACCCTGGCTCCGCCGGACGGCGATTCGATGTTCACCACTACCCCGCTATCAATCAAACGGGACGGGCAGGTTACGTTCGCAAAACCCGGCGACACCGTTTACGTGTATCTGCGCACGGACGGTCAGATGATCATGAGCAACGCGGTCCCTGCATATGCGACGTTTATGGATTTCCCGAACGGCCGGTGGCGGCTGCAGATCGACGATAACCGGGTGAACGCAAAAATCGTGGCTCATACGTTCCTGATCGCTGATTCCATGACGTACCCGGTGCCGAGCGGTTACTCGCTTCGGAGCGGCGTCAAAAAAGTGCCGGATTACGGCACGGTGTTCGTATACGGTTCCCTCTACAAAGAACGGTTGGAAATCGATCGACCGATGCGCCTGATCAGCACGTCACGGGCAGTGCTGGACGGGGGGAACCTGGAAGCGATCGTTCAGGTAAAGGCGAACAGCGTGATGATCGATGGGTTTGAGATCAAGAACTCCGGCAACTCCGGGTTTATCAATGGCGGGATCGTCGTGCACGAAAATGCGATCGGAACGGTGATCCGGAACAACGTCATCCACCACTGCTCGAACGCGATCTGGCTATGGGGCGCAGATTCCGCCATTATTCAGAACAACACGCTCTACAAGAACGATAAAGCGGGCATTCTGATGGATGGGGAGGCACACAACCACTATGTGAAGTATAACACGGCGTATGAAAATCTGTACGGCATTCTGGTTACCGGGGGGAACTACAACACGATCAACGAGAACGTGTTCCACGACAACGACAAATATGCCATTTACATTGAAAACTACAAAGCACTACAAAACGTTTGTGAATACAACGATTTCGGCAACGACCAGTATGAGTGCGTCGATATGGCGGTACGGCAGTTGACCGATAACTAGGAGATTATCATGGGACGAATCAAAGAGAAGTTCAACAAGATCAAGGGTGGAAAGAAACATCCGGTCGATGATGAGACGTATAAACGCGTTGTGGTCATGATCAAGGAGGAGTACCCGTTGTGGGCGGAGATCGACGACGATCTCCTCGTCCTCTTCATCAAACTCGCCCTCAAACGTTATCCGACCGATGCGTTCGAGAACATCGGTGAAGAGGAACTGCGGATGAAGGTCAAGAACGCGTTCGTGTTCTCCAACGAAGCCGCGTCCCTGACGCCGGACAAGATCGCGCAACTCAACACCGCGTACCGGAATGGGAAGAAACTCGGTGTCGATATGAAGAAAGTCTTTAAGAAAATCGGCTGATTGCGGAAATCTCCAACCATCTTTTTTATAGGGCAACTCTTATATAGGTTCGTCGGCAACGTATACATGATCGTGTACGTAATTTCATACTGACAATCGAGGTGACCTATGGGAGAGATCAACAAAGAAGCTTTAAATCGGTTGAAGAAACTGAAAAATGAGCAAGAGAAGATCAACGAAGATATTACATATTGTGTTTCGCAGATCGAACTTGCAACAAGCCGTATCGCGACCGCACAGAACCGTAACGATTACCCCCTGATTCTGGCGATGGCGACCGAGATGGCGAACCAGAACACCAAGCTGCAGTCCGCCACCCAGAACATCATTGCGATCCAGGGCGACATCCAGCACCTGCGTGCCAACAACCCGGAGATTGAGAAAGCGGAGGAGGAGGCGAGGAAACGGGGGTATCCGTATCGGGGAGGAATTGACGTCCTGCGGCGGGCAACCAAAAAGCCGGCCGGCGTGAACCGGGTTACAAAGCCGGCGAAGAAGAAGTGCGCGGCACCCCCGGCCGGCAAGAAACGGGCGGGGACCAGGAGATAAACTATGGGTATGATCAAACGACCGAAGAAACTGGCAACAGTAACGACATACAAAACAACCACCGGAAAGAACGGCCAGCCCCAGCTTACGGGCGGCCAGAAGATCCGATATAAAAAGCGGGTGTAATC
>JAQWDG010000186.1 GCA_028705545.1 Methanoregula sp.
CAGGTGAGCGAGCTGGTCGCGTATACACTTACCCACGCGCAGAGCCGCGTGTGGGATGAGTGGTGGCAAATTCTGCGGTTTGTCTCCGTTGGCGTCTCCGGTATGGTGGTGAACTGGGGATCGTATGGCATTCTCTCGCGCATGCTGGGGATGGAGATGCTGACGGCGGCCCTGGTGGCGATCGAATGCTCGATCATCAGCAACTTTCTACTGCACGACCGGTGGACGTTCGCGTCATCATCCCGCGTAACACTCCGGCGGTTCGGCATGTTTCAAGGGATCTCAACGGTAGGCATGGTCATCCAGATGCTGACGTTCTCCCTCCTGGTCGCCATGGTGGGGAGTGAGTATGACCTCCTCGTCTATCCCGCCGGTATTCTGGTCGCGTTCGTCTGGAACTACATGGGGAACCGGCACATCACGTGGAAACCGGGCGCAGTTGATCGCGGCCGGGTGAACACCCGGATGTGGCGGCGCCGGGTCCGCCCCTAACCTTTATCTGATCCGACAACAAAACTTACAGAACGTATGACATACCGAACCATGCACACTCCCACCACACCCAGTCCCGTGCAGCGACCGATGATCATCAACCTGTTCGGAGGACCGGGTATCGGGAAATCGACGTTGGCAGCCCACACGTTCTATCAGCTCAAAAGTATGGGGCTGAACTGCGAATTGGTGACGGAATACGCCAAAGATCTGGTCTGGAAACAGGCGCATCGGGTGTTGCAGAACGAACTCTATGTGTTCGCCAAACAGAATCTCCGGCTTGCCATGATCGGCGATCAAGTCGATTATATCGTGACCGATTCCCCCATCCTCCTCCCGATCCTGTACGACCATGACCGGGACCCGATCTTTCGACAACTGATTATCCACTGGTTCCACAAGTACAACAACGTCAATTTCCTCCTTGACCGGAAAAAAGCCTACAATCCAGTCGGCCGGATGCAGACGGAAGAGGAGGCCATGGCCTTTGACGATATGATCCAGAACCTGCTCGACACCGAACGCATTCCTTACCACAGCGTTCACGATCCGGCAACTGGGTGGGAAGATATCCAGAAAACCTTATCGCTCTAATTTTTGGCGTCGGTCAACGACCGGATGTTCGAAACATAGACGAACGAACAGGATCGTGGCGAAGAAGAACCCGACGACAAAAATCCACCAACACCCCGGACTGGCGGCGAGAACGGATGTGTTAAGGATTGGGATGGTTGTGGCATCGACCCATCCAAACGTGAACATTATGGCAACGAGCGTCGACAGCATGGTGCCGGCCGCATACATGACGGCAACCGCCAGCCGTGTTGTTTTTGTCATGGTTGCTGCTGTTTGACAGTATATTCGCGCACGTTGCGTTTGACGATATTATACACGGTCTCGTCGACTTCGTAGACGGCGTCAACGAAATCGGTCGATCCGGCTTCGTTCGAGACCCGCACGACCAGGGTGATAAAGTATTGGACCTGTGACATTATTTCTCCTCTCTTGTTGGCGGATGGTATTCGACAAGATTGTAATCGTAGCCGCGACCGACGCTGAATTGATTGGCAATCCGGATCTGCCGGAGCAGCGCCGCGCCGGGATGCACGCGCTCGTACAGCAGGTAGCCGGCACAGAGTCCACCGACGAATGTGCCGATGTACAGCCAGATACCGTCCATCTTACGCCTCCGGCAGCGGTCGGCCGGTCAGTTCGAACCATCGCCACCGCGGACACCCGTTCTCCAGAATGGTCTCAGCCGAACACGGCCGGTCAAGGTCGCCGCACCACGGTTCCCCGTCCCACGTCGTCTCCTCGTAGTAGAAATGTGGACACGTTTTACACATATACTTACAGTTTGCCAGAATAGTATATAAGTCATTCTCAGGACCGGCAAAACCTATATATTCGATACAATCGAACGTAAGTATAAGGGTGTGTGGCCCAGTCCGGACAGGGCACCTGGCTTCGAACCAGGAGATCGGGGGTTCGAATCCCCCTACGCCCGCTACCACGTGATCCAGCCGCGCGATTTGGACGGCCGAAGCAGTTCGCCATACTTTTTGAAATACGCCCGTTCCGCTTTCCGAAACCGGCGATTCAACATTCTTCGAGTTTTCGGATGGTCGTGCCGCCACCAGCGGCTTTTACGCCGGATCGTTCGGGTCATACATGCGCCCGGTGGGAGTCGAACCCACGTCGTCCCGGTGGAAGCGGGAGATACTTGCCGCTGTACGACGGGCGCACAAAAAGGTTAAGAATCTGCCGGCTGCGAGGTGCGGTACAACCGCATTCCCCGCTGGGTCCGGCGTTGCAGTTCCGCTTCACAGATATGGCCAATCTCCCGGTCGAGCGCCGCGGCATTCCGCTCCAGATCCGACAGTTGGTCATACAGGTCGACGAGTTCCGGAGCGTCAGGATTACGCTGCCGTACGGCAAGGATACGGCTCTCCAGTGTATGATGCTGTCGCTGCAGGAGCCGGTGCTGGTCGATCCGCGACTGCATACGTTTGGTCACAATTTGGTAGGTGGGTAACGGAGGAATCATATCACACTATAGTAGACCGTCTTGTGATATAATCATTGCGCCCAACCGAGATTATAATTATAAGAACTTCTAAAATGTAAGACAATGCTTGCACTCAATACGGTATACAACATGGATTGCGTGGAGGGACTGGCGAACCTCGACGACGGGTCGATCAACAGTTGTGTCACCTCTCCCCCCTACTGGTCCCACCGGCGGTACGATATCGACAGCGTGTTCGGTATGGAACCGACGCCGCAAGAATACGTCGCCAATCTCGTCAAGGTGTTTCGAGACGTCCGCCGGGTGCTGCGGGACGACGGCGTTCTCTGGCTCAACCTCGGCGACACGTATGCGGGGTCGTGGGGAAACGCCGGCCACCGGCCGGAACTCGACGGAACTCCGTCCCATCAGCGGGCCAAGAATACGACGTATACCAAGCGGAAAGGCTGGGACAATCGGCGAGAACGGCCGCCGTCAAGTTACAAATTGCCGGGACTGAAGAAAAAGGATCTGATCGGGGTGCCGTGGCGGGTGGCGCTGGCGATGCAGGACGACGGATGGTATCTGCGGAACGACTGTATCTAGGCCAAACCCAACCCGGCCTCGGAATCCGTGCGGGATCGGATGGTCCGGTCCCACGAATACTTCTTCCACCTGACGAAATCGAGACACTACTATTTCGATACCGATGCCGTCAAAGAGCCGACGGCTGACGGAACGGGGACGCGGTACCGCCGCACCGTCTGGCAGGTCGGCGTCAACACCCGACGGGGTTTGCATACCGCCGCGTTCCCCGACGATCTGATAACACCCTGCATCCTCTCGTCCTGTCCGGAAGGCGGGGTGGTGCTCGACCCGTTCATGGGGAGCGGCACGGTCGGCCGGGTGGCGAAAAAACTGAACCGTCAGTTCGTCGGGTTCGAACTCAATTCCGACTATTATCAGGAATGCGTTGCGGCGTTAACGGCCGTCTGAAATGGTGAGAAAAAGTGGTCAGGTCCGGATGCCGGACGCTTTCCTGGCGCGGTCCAGAAGCGACTTGCCCCCTTTCCCCTTCCGCGCAGCCGCGCCCGCCGTGATCGGCTGCTGGATGACGCGGGACAGGTATTCCATTTTTTTGCGGGCATCAATCAGTTCGTCATAGTTATCTCGTTGCCACTCTTCCGGCAGCCCTTTGAAATCGCCTTCAATGCCGTGGTAACGGTCACGCAGATCGATGAAATGTTTGGTCGCGTCGTCGACAGAATTGATGATAAACTCGGACTCTCGCGGTTTATAGAGGGGGCCGCCCTGGTACGTGTACACGCCCTGGCGCCACTTGTCGAAGATGCTGGCAAAGGTGTCGACGTCCTTACGGAAATCATTGATCTCATCCACCACTCCCCGAATTCGCAGCAGATTTTCGCCATATGCAAAATTTACTTTCTTCATGTTCTCCATCACCTGTAGATCCATGTTTGCTCACACCGGTATATATGGGTTGTCATACACCGTGTC
>JAQWDG010000016.1:0-3068 GCA_028705545.1 Methanoregula sp.
GTACCCGGAATGCCGCCATCGGGGTGTTGTCCTTCGGGCAGAAGTTCTGGAGGATGATCTCCTGGATGTGCCCGTACTTTTTGTGGATATCGCATATGGCCGCGAGCGACTCCTCCCGGTCGGCCACGGTCTCGCCGATCCCGAGGAGCAGGCCGGTGGTAAACGGGATTTTGAGTTTCCCGGCGTCTTCCATCATGGCAAGGCGGACCTCAGGCTCCTTGCCCTTCGAGCCGTTGTGGGCCGGGATCCGTGCAGTTGTTTCGAGCATCAGCCCCATGCTCGCGTTTACCATCCGGAGCCGTTTCATTTCATCGTACGTCAGGATCCCGGCGTTCGTATGCGGGAGGATCCCGTATTCAATGCTCTTTTTGCACATTGCCTCGCAGTAGTCGAGGATGGTACCGTAACCGGTCTTTTCAAGATATTTTGAAAAACCCGGCTCCTCCTCGGGGTGCTCCCCGAAGGTAAAGAGCGCTTCGGTGCACCCGGCGTCCCTGCCCCGGGCAAGGAGCGCCTCAACCTCGTCCGGCATCATCAGGCATCCGTCCTGCACCGGAGTACGGAACGAACAGTACCCGCACCGGTTCCGGCAGACCGTTGTCAGGGGCAAAAAGACGTTTTTCGAGAAGGTGATCGTCCGGGGCTGCATGAAGTAATGGTTCCCTTTTGTACATGTTAAAATCTTAGCGGGCCGGCGCGGTTTTTATACGATAGGGATAAGAATAGAAAGGTAAGACGAACGGATGCTTCGATGTGATTCGGTATGATCCCTCTCATTCTTATCGATACGAAGGCCGACCGTAGCGCCGCCTTAAAGGAACGTCTCACCGGTACCGGGCAGTTCCGGGTCATGGTGTCTGCCGCGCAGGAAGTCACGTTAAGCCGGCACCTGACAGAATCGGCCGCAGTGGTCGTTGCCGTCCACGAAGAGGGCCAGAACGGGCTTGCCTTCCTCGCACACCTGCGGGAGCAGGGAATGGATCTCCCGGTGATTGTCCTTGCCGGGACCTGCGAGCCGGGCGTCTTCTCCGCTGCCGTCACCCGGCGCGCAGAGGTCATGGTCATGGACGGGGCCTTCGATGCGTGGTACCCGGTGCTTGCCTGTCTCATCGACAAAGTCTGCGCGGCCCGGAGGCAGGCGGACCTGGTGGCGTTTCTGGAAAAGAAGCTCAACCTTGTCGGCAGCGTCACGCGCCACGATGTCCTCAACCAGCTTACCGCAGTCAGCGGGTATACCGAACTTTTGGAGATGGTCACGACAGACCCGCAGATGAAGTCCTATATCGGGAAAGAGCGGTTCGCTCTTGAAAAGATCCGGCGCCAGTTCCAGTTCGCGAAGGACTACCAGAACCTCGGCACCGAACCGCCGCGCTGGCAGTCGATCTCGTCCGCGTTCGGCCGTGCGGGCGAGACGGTAGCGCTGGGCGCGGTTGCCATTGAGGATTCCTGCGGGAACGCATCCGTGTATGCCGATCTTGCGCTTGAAAAGGCCTTTTCCCAGCTCGTGGATAATGCGGTCCGGTACGGCGAGCACGTGACCCGGATCCGGATCTCCGTTCATGAAGAAGAGAACGGCGCCCTGCTCGTGGTGGAAGACGACGGTATTGGGATCCCGGCGGAGAACAAGGGACGGCTTTTCGAGCGCGGGTTTGGCAGGCGCACCGGCTGGGGGTTGTTTTTAGTCAGCGAGATCCTTAGGATCACCGGGATGACGATTGCCGAGACCGGGGAACCCGGGAAAGGCGCCCGGTTCGAGATCCGGATCCCGGCCGAATCCTGGAAAAAAGAAGGGGCCTAATAAGCCCGGTTTTTTTTTATTCGTCCTTTATTCCGACATAGATATCGACTTCCGGCTTGTTCTTGTCGGTAAACCGGGTGTCGTAGACCTCGAAGTCGCAGAGGTACGTTCGCGGCAGGTCCGAGCCCCAGATCCCTGCCCAGGTACCGACGACCGCATCGGGCATCGGACCCTGTGCCTTAAAATGTGCATAGGTCTGTGCCGGGATCTCCCGGGCGATAAGCCCGTTTGGCAGTTTGTCGGCCTTTGTCACGGCGCAGCCGAGCAGGTAGGTGTATTCCCCGGTCCAGTCCGTTTCATACCGGGAGTAGACCGCATACATGACCGGCGGTACGACCCGGTGGGGGATCCGGGCAGCCGCCTTTGTTGCAAGGAACTCCTGCCAGCAGGCAGGGATATCCTTGAGGCTCCGGCCGTCCGCATTGCAGGTGCGCCGTTCTATCCCGGCCGCGAGACGGGCCGGGAGTTTTTCCACGGTGTAGGCAGTATCGTCCATTACCGGTATGTTTGCCTTTTTATCCTGTTAAATCCGGTCGTTATGACTTCCCGGGAACTGTTCCGGTAAAAAAATCAGCACGTTTTTTACATTGCCCCGCATATGAGCGTATCACATGTGTCCCCATGCACTCATCCCCTTCAAGCCCGCGGGACCTAAAAGCCGGCTCTCCGACATACTCTCACCTGAAGAGCGTGAAGCGTTTGCCCGGGCAATGCTCGAGGACGTGATTGCGGCCGTAAAGGACGTAAACTGCAGCCCCGTGATCGTTGCCACCGAACTCTTCGATTCCGAGGATATCCAGATCACAATCCCCGATAAGGACTTAAGCGGCACCTTAAACGAAGTGCTCCCGCAGTCCATAGGGACGATCCTCATCATCATGGCCGACCTCCCGCTTGCTACCGGTGAGGCCATCAAACGGGTGATCTCGACCAAGAGCGACATGGCGATCGTCCCCGGCCGGGGCGGGGGCACGAACGTGATCTTCCTCAAAGACCCGGCAAAGTTCCACGTCGATTATTACGGGATGAGCTACCTCAAGCACAAGAAGATCGCAGAAGAGGCCGGCCTTTCCTGCGAGGTGATAGACTCCTTTGTCCTCCACACCGATATCGATGAGAAAGAGGACCTCGTGGAGCTGTTGACGCACGGGACGGGGAAGAGCCGGAAATATCTCGAAGACCTCGGTTTTGTGCTCACCGCGGCGAACGGCCGGGTCGGGGTGGAGCGCAAGAGCAGTGCGCCTGCCCCGTCGGCCTGAACCTTTTTTTA
>JAQWDG010000016.1:3168-13425 GCA_028705545.1 Methanoregula sp.
CCGATGAAACTATATGCTCCCGTGGCTAGTGTTCCCTATAAATGCGGTGCCGGATCACATGATCCGGGAGAACAGCGGGAGACGGTAACTATCGTGGACGCACAGCCGCACGCAGACGCAGTGCCCGGGCAACCGGTACCGGAACCGTCAGGGAGGGATCCCCATTACAAGTGGATCGCCCTCTCGAACACCACGATCGCCATGTTCATGGCCGCGGTAAACGGGAGCATCCTCCTCATCTCCCTGCCGGCTATTTTTAACGGCATCAACATCGACCCGCTCACCTCCTTCCAGTACCTCCTCTGGATCCTGATGGGCTACGGGATCGTGACCGCCACGCTCCTGTTGAGTTTCGGCCGGCTCTCGGACATGTACGGCCGGGTCCGGCTCTACAACATCGGGTTTGCGATCTTTACCGTTGGTTCCATCCTCCTCTTCCTGACCCCGGATACCGGGGATGCCGGGGCCATCGAGCTCATCGTCTTTCGGCTCATCCAGGCTGTCGGTGCGGCGTTCATCTTCTCCAACAGCGCCGCGATCCTCACCGATGCGTTCCCCCCGGACGAACGGGGCAAGGCGCTCGGCCTCAACCAGGTGGCGGCCCTTGCAGGCCAGTTCATCGGGCTTTTGATCGGCGGCATCCTCGCGGTCTACCACTGGCGGTACGTCTTTTTGATCAGCGTCCCGTTCGGTGTCCTCGGGACGATCTGGGCGTTCATGAAACTCAAGGAGCCCGCCTACCAGAAACGGACCCAGAAGATCGATATCTGGGGCAACCTCTCCTTCATCGGCGGGCTGACCATCTTTTTAATCGGCATCACCTACGCCCTGCTCCCCTACGGCAGCGATTCGATGGGGTGGCGGGACCCGTTCGTCATCACGGCGCTCTTTGTCGGGATCCTGCTCCTTGTTGCGTTTCCCCTTATCGAGACCCGGGTCGAGGACCCGATGTTCCGGATGGATCTCTTTAGGATCCGGAATTTCGCGTTCGGGAACGCTGCCGGGTTCATATCGGCCCTTGCCCGGGGCGGCGTCATGATCGTGCTCATCATCCTGCTCCAGGGCATCTGGCTCCCCCTGCACGGCTACAGTTTCGAGTCCACGCCCTTCTGGGCCGGGGTCTACATGCTCCCGCTCACCATCGGCTTTGTGATCATGGGCCCGCTCTCCGGGATCATCTCCGACAAGTACGGCGCCCGCTGGATCAGCACGCTCGGGATGGTGCTTGTCGGGATCTCGTTTTTGATCCTCGCCGTCCTCCCCTACAATTTCGACTACCTGCCCTTTGCCATTGCCCTTCTGGTCATGGGTATAGGAAACGGGATGTTCTCCTCGCCCAATGCTGCGGCGATCATGAACTCGGTGCCCCCGGGGGAGCGGGGCGTTGCCTCGGGCATGATGTCGACCTTAATGAACTCGGGCTTTGTCCTTTCGATGGGCATGTTCTTTACCATCATCGTCGTGGGGCTCACGAATGCATTCCCCGCAGCCATCGCATCGTCGCTTACCGCGGCCAACGCCTCGCAACTCGCCCCGGCGCTCGGTGCCATCCCGCCGACCGGTGCGCTCTTTGCCGCGTTCCTCGGCTACAACCCGGTCCAGACCATCCTTGCCGGTGTTTCCCCGGCCATCCTTGCGACCGTAGCGCCTGCGACAATCGCCCTCCTTACCGGGAGCAGCTGGTTCCCGGCTATGCTTGCCGGGGCATTCATGCCCTCGGTGGCGCTCTCGTTTTATATCGGTGCCGGCATCTCCTTCTTTGCCGCACTCCTCTGTGCGATGCGTGGGGAGAAGTACGTGGAGGAGATTGACGGTGCGGCAAAGAACCCGGGCACACCCGGCCGCAATCCGCAAGAGGTATCTGGAGGGAACCTCAAGTAAGGAATAATTAAAAAAAACAGAAGCGGGAGGAACCGGAGCATGACAAACGGACTGGTTGACAGGATCCTGATCGCAACGGACGGCTCGGAAAAGAACCGGCCGTCCCTGGAAGAGGGAATAAAGATCGCCCGTGCATTCGGTGCCGCAGTGTATACGGTATACGTGATCGATGTCGGGGCATTCTCCTCGATGTCGGCCGATATGCCCATCGGGGATACCTACCGCATCATCAAGGCCGAGGCCGATCAGGCTTTTTGCCGGATAAAAACGCTCGCCGGCGATATGCCGGTCGAGACCGCGGTCCTGGAGGGCCGCCCCGCGGCAGAGATCGTGAAGTTTGCCGTGGCAAAGAATATCGACCTGATCGTGATCGGCACCCAGGGCAAAAAGGGCCTCGAACGCCTGCTTCTCGGGAGCGTGGCAGAAGAGGTCATCCGCTCCGCGCCCTGCAAGGTTCTCGTGGTTAAATAATCCCGGTTTTTTCAAGATGAGACCGCTGTCCCGGTGGGCGGTTCACGGGCTCATGAGATGTATTGAGATCTATATTCCTTCGGAATAAAAACAAAAGAATTTTTGTCTCCCGGGACAGACACAGTATACCTTATATCCGGCATATACCGTTCTTTCCAGCAAGCGTCGGGATTTTTACCGCGCAATACTCCCATGTCCCATCCTGCACCAGCTGTCTGGTATCTGCCATAAAAAGGAAACAGGAGTGAGCAGAAACGGTTCTCTTTACGGTTCTTATCCTGAGCTGCCTTTTTTCTGCTTTTGTATCCTGTACGCTCGGCGTTTTTGTGCTGGCAAAGAACCCGTCCTCCCGGGTCAACCAGCTCTTTTTTGGTATGATGATGGGTGCTGCCTACTGGGCGCTCGGTGAGTATCTCCTCTGGTCGGCAGGAAGTGCCGATGGTCTTTCCTTCTGGCTCCACGTAAGTGGGTTCTGGCCGGTCGTTATTGCCATCAGCGTCCATTTCATCCTGACCTTTACCGGCCGCTGGCCGAAAGAAAAAGGTCTTTCGCGGATCCTGCAGGTTCTCCTCTTTGTCCCGGCCCTGGTATTGTCCCTTGCCGGCGTTTTTACCAACCTGCTCTATACCGTGGATTACGTACCGGAGATCGGCTGGGTCTATGTGCCTGCTTCGAGTCTGGTGTATTATATAAACGGATTTTATGTGATCCTGATCATGATCTGGGCGACCGCGGCAACGGTTATGGCTTACAATCAGGCAGAACGGGTCAGGATCCGGGAGCAGAACCGGCTCGTATGCGCCGGCCTCATCTGCCTCATTATCTGCGGCGCCCTTTCGGGCATTATCTTCCCGCGTATGGAGATCTACCTCCCGAACCTGATCTTTATCGGGAGCATGGTTTTTGCGATCTTCATCGTATCGGCAATCCAGCAGTACGGCCTGTTTACCATGAGCCCCGAGACCGTGGTGCCGGAGATCCTGCGCACGCTTCCCGACGGCGTGATCCTGACCGACCCGGACGGCAGGATTATTGTGGCGAACGAGGCTGCAGGAAAGATCCTTGGTGTCCCCGAAACAGATCTCCCCGGGCAGGAGATGGTGCAGTTCATTTCGTCTGAAGTCTGCGACAACCTGCGGTCTACGCTGGTAAACGAGGGATCGGTTGCCAACCTGGAAGTCTCCATTGCCCGCCCGTCCTGTTCTGCCGGCAGTATCTCCGGGACCCTGGTGCGGGACCGATCGGGCAGGATCGCCGGCTTTGTCCTTGTCCTGCGGGATATCTCCGACCGTAAGGCAGCCGAGGTCTCCCTGCGTGTGGCAAACGAAAAGATCTCCATCCTTTCCCAGATGACCCGGCACGATATCGGCAACCTGTTGACCGCCCTCTCGGGGTATCTCGATCTCCTCAAGGCCACGAACAGCGACCCCAAAAACGACGTTTACATCACGAACTGTACCACTATCGTGGAGAAGATCTCCCGCCACCTCCAGTTCTCGCGGGAGTACCAGGAGATCGGGTCCCACGAACCGGTGTGGCAGCAGCTGGAGTGGCTCGTGATGCGTGGCATTGCCGCATTCCCGCACAACGGGATTTCGATCACGGTTCATGTCGACCCGGTCGAGATCTATACCGATCCCCTTGCGTTCAAGGTCATGTACAACCTTTTTGAGAATGCGGCACGGCACGGCGGGCATGTCACCCGGTTCGAGGTGTCGTCGAAAAAAGAACCCGACGGCAGCCTTACCGTTGTTTTCAAAGACGATGGCAGCGGTATCCGCAAAGAGGACAAACAAAGGATCTTCGAGTACGGGTATGGCAGCCATACCGGGATCGGGCTCTCCCTCTCCCGCGATATTCTCTTAATGACCGGGATCACAGTTACCGAGACCGGGGAACCGGGGAAAGGGGCCTGTTTCGAGATCCGCGTGCCTGCCGGGGCATGGCGGTCTGTCCGGGTCAGGACCTGGTAATCCCTTCCGCAGGTGTCCTGCAACTATCCGCGGGACACAAACGCCTTTTTGTGAAGGAAGAACAACGGTTGTACGATGATTGTTCCGCAATGGGTGCCGCCGATCCTTATCGGGATCGACCTGCTCGTGGTGATCTACGGGGTCCGTGTCGCCTTCACCGAACAAAAACGCTGGGGCTGGTTCCTTGCCCTCGCGTTTTTCCTGTTCGGGACAAAAGAGGTGATGACCTACAACGGCGTGGACCTGCCCCCGGCGGTATCGCTGGTCATTTCGGTTGCCGGCCTTGCATCGGCACTCTGTGCGTTTTACCTTCTTGCAAAGACGCTTCCTTCGTAAGGTGTGGCCCGCCCGGTGGTATTTTTCAGGTTCTCCCGGCAACGGTCACGACAAAAGTCCGGTTCCGTTACACAGCATCGACATTGGTAAAGCCGGCTTTCCGCAACCATGCGAGCTGGTAGGAGAGTTTCTCGTTCTTGTCCAGCGTATCGCGGCGACGCGGAGCGATGGCCTGCCCCCGATCCCCTCCGCTCCCTGCGGATGGCACGGCCGCACCCGTTTCGCTTGGGGAAGTACCTGAAACCTAGATGCGGATTGTTGAATACTGTCGGTAGATGCCCGGCAGCAGACCAAAATAATTATATTTCATCGGTTCAAAAATGAACCATGTGGAACAAAATCTGACCAATGAGATCGTGGCGCTCCTGCTCAAAGAAGATCTTCATACCCGGGCCATTGCTGAGCGGCTCAAGAGCAACCATGCCACGGTTATAAGGAAACTCCGCGATCTTACCGGGGACAATATCGTGGATTTCCGTGCGGAAGGAAAGAATAAAGTCTACACGGTAAAAAAAAGCCTCGAAGGCAGGAATGCCGCGATGATTGCCGAGATGTACAAACAATCGCTCGTTGTGAGCCGGTATCCGGTTTTACGGGGAATCGTCCGCGCCGTGCAGGAGATGCCGGATATCCCGCTTGCACTCCTGTACGGGAGCTATGCAAAAGGGCTCGCCACAAAAGGAAGCGATATCGACCTCTTTGTTGAAACGTCCGATGTCCGTATCAAAAAACAGCTCGAACTGCGGCATTCATCGTTGAGCGTGAAGATCGGCACATTCGATACAAAGGATCTCCTTATCCGGGAGATCATCAAGGATCATATCATTCTACGCGGCGTTGAGGTGTATTTTGACAAAACAGGGTTTTATCAAAAAGCTGCATAAGGAAAAGGCGCTCCAGCTGGTGGCCCCCAGCGATGAGATCAAAACAGCGTACCTCAGGAAGTCGGAGAGTTTTTTAGCGTCCGCGAGGCTTTTACTGGACAACAACCGGTTCGAAGAATCTGTTTCAATGGCATATTACAGCATGTACTATTCTGTCCTTGCACTCTTCTTTGCGACGGGGATCAAGTGCGAGAACCATACGGCAGCGATCATCCTGCTTGATGATGTCTTTGGCATCGACAGCTCTGCACTCGAATCTGCAAAGACCGAACGTATCGATAAACAATACTATGTCACATCCGCACCGGTCCGTGACGACGTTATAGACCTTATCACGGCAGCAGAGTCGTTTGATGCAGATCTCCTTGATGTCATTGACCGGTTGACAACTGATAAGAGGGAAGCCTTCCAAAAGAAACTCAAAGCCCTGCTTTAAAATTTCTTATCGTTACCCCCGAGGGTCCTGCTTTACCCACCTTCCTCATTTTTTATATTAGCTTTTGGAAAAATCAGTGTCCGTATTCGTGTTCCTGAATCTGTTTTAGAACCCGGACGGATAATAATAAGAGGCCGGAACCGGTATGATTTAAGGCCTCGATGTGCCAAAAAATGGCTGTGGGGTTATTTCTAAAAGTAAAAAAGATTACGTGCTCTCCGCTTCGAAAGACTCAAGCTTGGACTGGAACGTCCCGTCCACGAAATTTACCTGGCGGGGGTTTGCGACTTCGCCATCTATTGGCAGCGGGTAACAACCGGTGAGACAGCCCGTGCAGAGGTCTTCGCGGTCAAAGCCGATGGCTTTTACAAGGGCATCGAGCGAGATATGGTGGAGCGAATTTGCCGTGATGCAGCGCCGGACCTCCTCCTCTTCCTTGTCGCTCGCGATGAGTTCCTTTCGTGTCGGCATATCTACGCCGAGATAGCACGGGGCCTTGATGGCCGGGGACCCGATGCGCATGTGGATCTCTTTTGCCCCCGCGTCCCGCATCATGTCGATGATCCTCTTCGATGTCGTGCCCCGCACGATGCTGTCGTCGACAAGGACAATGGACTTGTCTTTTAAGTGTCCCGGGATCGGGTTGAGTTTTATACGAACCGCACGCTCGCGCTCCTTTTGCGTTGGCATGATGAACGTCCGCCCCATGTACCGGTTCTTCATGAGGCTCTCCACGAAGGGGACCTTCGAGCGCTCCGCATAGCCGATTGCATAAGCCGTCCCCGAGTCCGGCACCGGGCAGACCGAATCGACGTTCACCGGAGCCTCTTCGTGGAGCTTCTGACCGATCGTCCGCCGCACATCGTACACGAGCACCCCGTCGATAACCGCATCGGCCCGGGCAAAGTAGATGTACTCGAAGATACAGTGGGCCCTTCTCCCGGCAACCGCGATCTGCGTGCAGCGGACGCCGTCGCTGTCCATCCGGATCAGCTCCCCGGGCTTTACGTCGCGGAGGAACTTCCCGTCAAGGGCATCGACTGCTACGCTCTCGGATGCAACGATATAGCCGTTTTCGATCTTCCCGAGACAGAACGGCTTGATGCCGAGGGGATCGCGGAACGCGTAGATCACGCCATCGATCATGATCACGACCGAGTACGATCCCACCATCCGTTTCATGCAGAGGTGGACTGCGTCCTCGACACAGTTGGAAGCGCTGATCTCTTCCATGAGGATCTTTGCAATGATCTCGGTATCGGTCGTGGTCGTGAAGATCTGTCCCGCCTGCTCGTACTCGCGCCGGAGCTCGCAGGTGTTGACCAGGTTTCCGTTATGCGCGACCGAGATGGAGTGGTCCTTGAACTGGAAATTCAACGGCTGGATATTTTCCGGCAGGTTTGCGCCGGTAGTCGGGTACCGCACATGGCCGATTCCGGTAGTCCCTTTAAGATCCTTTAAAACAGAAGGGGAGAACACATCGGCGACAAGTCCCTGCCCCTTGAACT
The DNA here is from genome assembly GCA_028705545.1 of Methanoregula sp. Classification (GTDB taxonomy): domain Archaea; phylum Halobacteriota; class Methanomicrobia; order Methanomicrobiales; family Methanospirillaceae; genus Methanoregula. Next base: position 10,658 of record JAQWDG010000016.1, read on the forward strand.
TACAGAGACTTGTGCCGTCATATGTGGATATACCGGCGCTTTCCTGGCCACGATGCTGGAGGGCATACAGGGCATAATAGAGCCGGATGGAAACACCGCCAGCATCGACGATGCCAACGATACCACACATGGTACTGCTCTTAATGGGTCGGAGTCTTTGGTCTCTTGCTGTGCCACTTGAAGTTTTGCATCTTGGTGCTTCTTCCAAATCCACAGGAAGAGCAGACTTTCTTCTGGGCGTGGAACGAGATCCGCCCGCAGCGCCGGCAGGCGATGTGGGTCATCTTGTTCATCTTACCCATTGATGGAGTGCCTTTTGTCATGGTATTTTCACCTTATGCTTCCAGCGATGGCGAGATATAAATCACATTATCTCCACGGACGATAAGCGTGCCTACTTTCACGACCTGCCCGTTTTCAGTCTCCTCAGCCTTGTCGAGGACGAGGTTCATGTGGACGTCGTACCCCTGAAGAACTCCCCGGATCTCTCTGCCCCCTTTAAGGGAAACAATCACGGGCTGGCGGTTCAGCACCTGATCCAAAATATCCAACGGTCTCTTGGTCATAATTACATACCCTGTATTACCATCGCTCTGGAGTAATATATGTGCGTGAGCACTCTACTTAAACATAGCGTAGACCGTCATATACAATGAAGGTTTCTGGTTGCTTTAACAGGAACGAAGAGCACAAGCGACGATCCCCGGCTCCAAGAAAGCTTATTACCCCCGGGCCGGGAGAATGTAGGTGCAGGACTATGAAAAAGATCGTCATAAAGAAACGTCATTCCATCCGGAAGGGACAGGTTACCGACCTCATGGACCGGCTCGCGCTCCAGATCGGTCCATCCGCCGCGCTCTTTCGCGCCGACATGATCGAGATCCTTGAAACAAATGCCGACGTCGCGATCTACCTTGTCGACAAAAAACCGCTCCTCATGGACACTGGCGACTGGGTATTTCCCACGCTCAAAGGTGCGGTGCAGTGCCCGTTTCCCGAACGCCGGGTCACGGTCGATGCCGGGGCAATCCCGTACGTGGTCAACGGTGCGGATGTAATGCGCCCGGGGATTGTGGACGTGAGCGGGGATGTGAAAGAGAAGGGGCCGGTCCAGATTGTCGAGGAGCGGCACAAAAAGCCTCTTGCAATTGCCGTCGCGCTCATGGACGGGCCGGCAATCCTTGCGAGCGCACAGGGGAAGATGTGCAAGAGCTTCCACCATGTCGGCGACGAACTCTGGAACCTTGAAGTATAATCTTTTTTTCACGGAAAAACAGGCCAGATAAACGGCAGATCGCCGCGTTTCCATCGATACTATTAAATAATTTTCTTCATACAGTTTTTTTATGGTTAAGATCATAGACACCCTTTTAGGAAAAAATACCACCAGTTCCGATGACGACTATATGGAACTGGACCTCAGTTCCTATGAAGATCGCGGCAGCAGCGGGGCGCCGGCACTTCTCGTAAAGATCGCACTGATCGCCGATCTCAAGGACACCCCCCGGGTTAAGGACGAGGTCTATAACGGGAACATCGTGATCGTGGATATCTCGCGCCTGAAAATGGACAAGATCTCGTATGAGCGTGTCTTAAAGGACTTAAAAGAGGTCGCAAAAGACGTGAACGGCGATATCATCGGCCTCGGCGACCAGCGGTACGTGGTCCTCACCCCGATGTCGGTGAAGATCTCGCGCGACAAGATTGGCGGGGCATAATCCCGTGCAGAAGATCGTCCCGGGACCGTGTCCATACTGCAATACCGAGATACCATACCTGTACCAGACAGAAAATATTCCCTATTTTTCTGATATCCTGATCATTTCCGCCACGTGTCCTTCCTGCGGGTACCGGTATGTCGATACCCAGATGCTCAAGGATGCCGGGCCGGTGCGGTACGAGCTCGCGGTGACGAAAAAAGAGGACCTCGATGTCCGGGTGGTCCGGAGCATGACCGGGATTATCGAGATCCCCGAGCTCGGCGTCCGCATCGATCCCGGCCCGGCCTGCCAGGGATTCGTGACCAATGTCGAGGGCGTGCTCGACCGGATAGGCCAGGCCATTACGGCTGCGATCCGCGACGGGACACCGGAAGAACGGGAGAATGCCCGGGTGTTGTTTGCGAAGATCGCTGCGGTAAAGGCCGGCGAGATGCCGGTGACCGTGATCCTCCAGGACCCGGCGGGGAACAGTGTCCTTGTCTCGGACAAGGCACAGAAGACCGCGTTCGTGCCGGACGAGCCGGATCCGTGCAAAACGTAGCCCGGCCGGTCCTTTTTTTTTAGTTTTTGCGTCCGGAGAGAACCGTCGGATTCAAAACATCTTCCCTCCAACCGGATCCTCATGCAGCGCATGAAGTGCCCGGATTGCGGGAAGGAGTACGATGTTATGGCAGGGTGCAACAGTTGCCTGCCGTCGCCCGGCCCGTTCCGGTGCCCGGCGTGCGGAGCGGTACTGGTATCGTCACAATTCGTGTATTACCACTCACCGGATACGTTTGACATCGACTGAACGGTCTTTACCTGCGGCGGCCGGTACGGTCTTTCATAAACGCCCCGACCCCGAAAATCACCGGGTTGCGGTACTTGTCGACATTCGCACCATCGTATGTGCGGTCGAGTTTCTGCAACTGCCCCCGTATGGCCTTCTTTTTCTTGTCGGAGCGTTTGGTAACTTTTGCTTTCAGATCGGTTTTCCGGAGTATCCCCTCTTTTGCCTGGCGGTAGTGTTCCCTGCACAGGATAATGAGGGCGTTTGCCGGGTTCTCG
>JAQWDG010000016.1:13525-16823 GCA_028705545.1 Methanoregula sp.
CCAAAGCAGGTGCCGGCAAGGTCGAGGCCGTTGATGAGTCCCTTTAAGGACGCGGTCTCCCCGCCCACGATATCGATGTTGGCCTGCCGTGCACCCTCGTTGAGGCCGATGCCGATCTGGGCCATCTTCTCGATCGAGAGCCGGTCGGTTGCGATATAGTCCACAAACGCAACCGGCTCCATGTGCATCACGTAGAGGTCGTTCACGTTCATCGCAATGCAGTCGATCCCCACCGTGCTCCAGTCCGAAAGTTTGTCGGCAACGAGCATCTTTGTCCCCACGCCATCGGTCGTGAGCGCAAGCGCCTTTGTCCCGAAATCGATGAGGCCCGCAAAGTGCCCTACGTTCCCGAGCATCGTGTAGTTGCCTTTCCGGCGGTAGCTCAGGTTTTTTATGAGTGCCTTTATCGCGGTCGCTTCGAGATCGATATCCACGCCCGCCTTGCTGTATTCCGTCTGGGTCATTCGCTTTCCTCCGAGAGCCTGAATTCGTCGTGCAGCACCCGGACCGCACGCGGGCCGTCCTCCTGCCGTACGACAAAGGAGATATTTGCCTCGCTTGAGCCCTGCGAGATCATCATCACGTTCACGCCGGCTGCACCGAGCGCCGTGAAGATCCGCCCGCCCGTCCCGGCAGCGCCTGCCATGCCGGCCCCGACAACCGCCACCGCACACACGTCCTTGTTGTGCGTAACTTCGCGGACAATCCCGTCTTTGACGAGGAACTCCAGCGATTCGACAGCCGCGTCGAGATGGGACTCGTCAACGATTAACGAGATGTTTGCCTCGCTCGACCCCTGGGTGATCATCATCACGTTCACCGCTTTGTCGGCAAGGGCCGAGAAGATCATCTTTGCAACGCCGGGCCGGCCGATCATCTGGGCGCCGTTGATGTTGATGGACGCAACCTTGTCGATGTAGGTAAGTGCTTTTACCACGCGGTTGTCCCGGTGGCCGTTTCTCACGATCATCGTGCCCGGGTTCGACGGGTTGAAGGTGTTTTTCACCCGCACGAGAATTTTTTTCCTCATTGCCGGGTCGATGGAGCGCGGGTGCATGACCTTTGCGCCGAAGTACGAGAGCTCCATGACCTCGATGTACGAGACGCTCCTGAGGACCCGGGCATCGTTGATCACCCGGGGGTCGGCGGTCATGATGCCGTCTACATCGGTCCAGATCCAGATCTCATCCGCATCGATCCCGGCGCCGATGATGGATGCCGAGTAGTCCGAACCGCTCCGGCCAAGGGTCGTGACGATCCCCTGCTCGGTGCAGCCCATGAATCCCATGACCACCGGGATCTCCGTTTTGAGGAGCGGCCCGATCTTTGCTTTGATCCGGGCGTCGCTTTCCACAAGAGCGGTTGCCTCCCCGTGCTGGGGCGTAGTGAGGATCCCCGCTTCGCACCCGTCAAGGACCGTGGACGGGATCCCCCGCTGACGGATGGCTGCACTCACGATCGGGGCGAGGAGCCGTTCGCCATAGGAGATGACGTAATCCTTTGACCGGGGCGTGAGCTCGCGGAGGTTGTAAATTGCAAAGAGGATGTGCTGGAGGCTTGCGAGGCGCTTCTCGATGACCGCACCGACTTCTTTTGCGTAATCGGGGGCTGCCCCGGCAAGCGTCTTCATGTGACGCTCGCGGAGAGCTGCGATCAGCGGCGGAACCGCAGCACAGTTCTGTGCAGTGGGGAGTTTTTCCGCGATATCGATGAGCTGGTCGGTCACGCCACGCTGGGCCGATACCACGACCGCGAGTTCGTCCCCGGCGTTATGGTGTTTCTCTAAAATATCGACCACAAGGCCGATGCACCGTGCGTCCGCAACGGAAGTCCCGCCGAATTTCATGAGATATTTCATGTCACGCTCACTCTTTTGCAAGTCCCATTTCTTTATGTTACTATACGGCGCACAGAATTATAATATGCATGCAGACGACGTGGTGGACTGCCACGTGCTCGTGATCGGCAGCGGCGGCGCGGGAGTCCGGGCAGCAATCGAGGCAGCCGGGTCCGGCGACGTGGTAATGGTTACAAAGACAATTGCAGGGAAAGGCGGGTGCACCACGATGGCGGAAGGCGGCTACAACGCGGTGCTCCGCGAGACCGATTCCTGTAACATCCACTACGAGGATACGCTCAGGGGCGGGGCGTACTTAAACGATCCGGAACTTGTCAAGGCACTCGTGCACGAGTCGCCGCTCCGGATGGCCGACCTGATCCGCTGGGGTGCGGTCTTCGATTTTACGGATAATAACGAGGTGGCTCAGCGCCCGTTCGGGGGCCAGCGGTTCCCCCGGACCTGCTATGCCGGGGACCGGACCGGCCACGAGATGATGATGACGCTTGTTGAGCGTCTCGATGCAACCGATGTCACGAAACTCGAAGAGGTAACCGTCATCGATCTCTTAAAAGACGGCGACCGGGTCGCGGGTGCCATTGCCCTTGACGAGAAAGGTGAGATGGTTGCGATCACGGCAGACAGCACGGTCCTTGCGACCGGCGGCGGGACAAAGGTTTACGATGTTTCCACGAATTCATCGAGCGGGACCGGCGACGGGTTTGCCATGGGCTACCGGGCGGGAGCGGAGCTCATCGATATGGAAATGGTCCAGTTCCACCCGACCGGTGCGGTATACCCGTACGATGCCCGGGGCCGGCTCATCACCGAGGCTGTCCGGGGCGAGGGCGGGGTCCTGAAAAACCGGCTCGGGGAACGGTTCATGAAGAACTACGACCCGGACCGGATGGAGCTCTCGACCCGTGACGTGGTCTCCCGCGCCATCGCAACCGAGATCGCACAGGGCCGGGGAACGGAGCGGGGCGGTGTCTACCTCGACGTGACCCACCTGCCAAAGGAACAGATCGAGACCCGGCTGCCGGTGATGCTCGAACAGTTCCTCACGTACGGCGTGGACATCCGGACCGAACCCATGGAAGTCGCCCCGACCGCCCACCACATCATGGGCGGCCTGCGGATCACGCCCGAATGTAAAACTACCGTCCCCGGTCTCTTTGCCTGCGGGGAATCGGCGGGCGGCGTGCAGGGTGCAAACCGGCTGGGCGGAAACGCCCTTGCCGACACCCAGGTCTTCGGGAAACGGGCCGGCGAGTCCGCGGCAAAGGAGCCGCGCCGGGAAAAGAAGGTGGACACGGCGCAGATCGGGCAGCAGCAGAAGCGTCTCGACCGGTTCATGAGCGGAACGGCAAACCCGGCCGATGTCAGAAAAGAACTCCAGCTCGCGATGTGGAAGGGCGCCGGGATCTTCCGGGACAAAAAGGGACTGAACGGTGCGCTTGC
>JAQWDG010000017.1:0-6534 GCA_028705545.1 Methanoregula sp.
CACAGCGTGGTCGGGCAGGTCGTCCACGGGATCGAACTGGTAAAACTCGCAAAAGAGGGCGACCTTCTCTGCACGGATGTTGTCCCGGCCCGGATCGATCTTCTCGGCCTGCCACTTCCCGAAGCAAAGAAGGCAGCATCGGCACGGGGGATCGCCCTTGCGATCGATACCGACAGCCCGGACCGGGTTGTCGTTGCACAGGACCCGGGGACAACGCTCGAAGTTCTCGCCGGCCGGGCCGCGAAGGTGAAGACCGCACCGGTCGCAAACGTGATCGATATCGAACTCGACGATGCGCACGCACCCCAGAGCTGCGAGACCTTCCGGCGCATAACGGGCCTTGCGGAGCACGACACCGGCATGATGCCGGCGTTCTTTGTCTTCGACGATGTCTTTTTGTTCAAGCCAAAGGTCCCGACAACCGTGAAAATCTATCCCGAGAACTGCCCGGAGGGCGAAGTGCCAGGAGCGGCCCTTGCAATCACCAACGACTCCCGGAAAGGGTCCGGTCTTGTCGGGGTGCGGCTGTCCGCGAACCGCGAGTTCGGGCCAACCTCGGAACCCTTTGAGGGGACAAACATTATCGGGCGCGTGATCGATACGGAGAAACTAAAAAGCGTAAAGGAGCGGCAGACGGTGTATATCCGCGAGGTGAGAAAATGACCGAATACAAACCGGCATACCCCGGGACCGTGACCCGGTACGTGGTGGTGGAATCGTATACTGTCACCCCGGCGGATGTCGCCATCCGGGCGTACGAGGTCGCAAAAGGCGTGATGATCAAGGAGAACTGCTTTGGCCTGATCGTCATGGGAAAGGAAGAGGACGTGGACCGGGTGATAGCCGAGGTCCGCAAAATGGACCCCACCCATATCTTTGTAAAAGACCGGGGCTTCCCGCCCGGCGATGCCCGGAGGTGCCGGGCCACGCTTGGCGGCGCACGGCCCGGCTTCCACGGGATCGAGTTCGAGATGGGAATCCTCCCCTACATCTCAAACGGCCTTGAAAAAACAGAAAACCTTGACCTCTCCGCTGTCCCGGCGCCGGCACCGGCCGCCCCCGAACGCCGCCTCGATGTCTACACCTTAAAGAAAATGATCGATGCACAGGAGCCCTGACCATGGCAAAAGTCTTCATCTATCCCGCAACGAGCCTGATCCTCTCAGACATGGTAACCCGGTTCGGGCACAAGCCGCTCGGATCGGCGATAGCCATCCGCGAACGCGTCCAGACACCGGGCCTCGAATCCCCGCCGCTCCAGATCACGCCCGAAGAGCCCAAAAAGGGCCTGGCCTGGGCGGCAGTCGAAGTCCCGGCCGGCGTCCGCGGGCGCATGTCGCTCTACGGCCCCATGGTCGAAGAGTGCGATGCCGCGATCATCATCAACAATGCCGACCTCGCGTTCGGCTGCATGGGCTGCGCCCGGACAAACGAACTGGTAAAATTCCTGCTCCGGCAAAAGGAGATGCCCCGGCTCGAACTCGAATACCCGAAAAACGAGGCGGAAGGCGTCCAGTTCGTGGCGGCAATTAAAAAATTCCTGACAGAAATCGGAGGGAAGAAATGACCGCCCCGGTACGGATCGCCCAGCTCTCCTGCGGCGCGGACTACTCGGGGGTGCAGGAAGAGATTAACACGGCCGCCCGGTCGGTGAACGGCGAGATCTTTTTCCCGGATATCGCGCTCAAGGATATCGTGCGGGACTTTGACAAATTCGGCCTTGAAGTCAGGAGTCCCGACTTAAAACTCGCCATCGCCCGGGCAATGGCGCTTGTCGAAGGCCGGGTGGACGCAGACGCGGTTTTTATCGCAACCTGTTTCCGGTGTGCCGAGGCCGCGATCGTACGAAACGAGCTCAGGCGCTATATCCTCGAACACTCGAAACTCCCGGTCGTGAGTTACTCGTTTACCGAGCGCACAACCTCGGGAACGCTCCTTACCCGGATGGAGGCCTTAACGACTATCGCCCGGCGCAGGGCGCTCCTCGCCCGCGAAGTCCAGGAGGGCATCACGCTCGGGATCGATTCCGGCTCCTCGACAACAAAGGCCATCCTGATGAAGGATAACAGGATCCTCGGCAAGGGCTGGATGCCGACCGGGGAGGTGCTCAAGAGCGCCCATGGCGTTGTTGACACTGCCCTCGCCGAAGCGGGGATGAAACTTTCCGATGTCCAGGCAATCGGGACAACCGGCTACGGGCGCTTTTTGGTGGGTAAAGAGTTCAAAGCCGATCTCGTCCAGGAAGAACTGACCGTGAACTCGAAAGGCGCGGTCTACCTTGCGGACCGGCAGCACGGCCCGGCGACCGTGATCGATATCGGCGGGATGGACAACAAGGCGATCACGGTCATGGACGGCATCCCCGGCACCTTTACCATGGGCGGTATCTGCGCCGGTGCAAGCGGCCGGTTCCTGGAAATGACCGCAAAGCGCCTCGGTGTCGATATCACCGAACTCGGGCCGCTCGCGATGAAAGGCATGGGCAACCGGGTGCCCATGAACAGTTACTGTATCGTGTTTGGCACCCAGAGCCTCGTGAACGCTCTTGCCGCCGGCAGTACCCGGGAAGACGTGGCGGCTGCAGCCTGCCACAGCGTTGCCGAACAGGTCTTCGAGCAGCAGCTCCAGGAAGTGGACATCAAGGAACCCGTGCTCATGGTCGGCGGCACCTCGCTCATCGAGGGACTGGTTCACGCGATGGGCGAACTCTTAAAGATAAAAGTCGTCGTCCCGCCGCACTCCCAGTACATCGGTGCGGTCGGCTCGGCGCTGCTGGCATCGGGTTTTATCAAAAAGGACGGGACAGATGCAGGCCATTGAGTATTTCGAAGTAGAGTGCACCGAGAAGGCGGGCGGCGAGAACTACAAGCAGATCGCAAACGACGTACTTCTCGACCACAACATGCTTCGCGTTGTCCACAAGATCCACATCTACATCGACCCCAAAGTCCCCATCTTTGTCGCTGTCGGGACGTTAAAGAAAGTCACAACGATCGTCAAGGTCGGCGACATCGCAAACGTCAATCCCCTTGAAGGAAAGATCACGCTCGCCATCTCGGACGAGACCTACCTCTCCCAGATGCTGAAAGTCTTCTGGGACCGGTTCGGCAAAGACCATGTCGAGCAGCCGGACCGGTTCACGGTCGTCCTCTATAATGTCCCGGCAACCGCCGCGGAGATCGAGGAGATCAAAATTGCCGACCCGAGCCAGTCGCTTTACAAGGACCTCGTCTATGCCCTGCGCTGCATCTGCCCGGAGGGTTTCCGGGTCCGAAGCGAAAACTTCGGGGCCGAGAAGTTCTCATTTGTCGCAAGCGAAGACCTGCTGACCGAGCCTGTGCTTGCTCTCGTAAAAGAGAAGTTCGCGCTCATGGGGGAGACGCCATGATCCTCGTCCCGATCACCTACAAAGGCGGGGTGTACCGCCACAACGAGATTATCGACCTCATCGAAGACCTCGGGGGCTACATAGTCCAGAAACATATGATCGCCCAGGAAGTCGTGCTCCAGTGCTTCGTGCCAAAAGACGATGTCGAACTGATCCGGGCGATCGGAAAACCGCTCGCAGGAGAGGTCACGGACTCGCCGCTCGTGGGGACCGAGATCGCGGTCGTGAGCATGAGCCTCGAGATCCACCACCTGCCCCACCCGTCCTGCGACATCGCGGAGTACGTGCGCCGGCTCGGGGCCAAAAGCAACATGATCGGGATGGCCCGTGGCGTGGGAAAGAGGATCGCGGGGATCAATGACGAGGAACGGGACGTGATAAACGAGCACGATATCGCGGTATTCCTGCTCGGGAACTTCGAGACCTGCATCGAAAAGAAGATGCCGGTGCTCCTTCGGGGCATCGAGGTGCCGGTGGTCGTCTGCGGTGGCCCGGACAAGGAAGCGCTCGAACGCATCGTAAAACCCCGGGTGGACGGCTACGTGGGAAACGTCGGACGGTTCATGCACCGGACAAAAGAGTCCGAGGAACTGGAGAAGCTCGACGAGATCATCGACGAGATCACAAGAGTCCTCTCAAAACGCCGGGAAGAGATCGCAAAAGACCCGCTGTCGGTCGCCCCGGCCCGGCTCATGGATATCATCCGGGAAAAAGTCCCCGAGATCCAGTACGTGACCTCCCCGACACCGCTCACGGTGCAGATGGCCGGGCTCCGGGTAAAACTTCCGTACGACACGTACGCGGATGCGGTGCGCAAAGCGGAGATCGAGGACGGGATCACCATTGGCGGGATCGCCGATGTCGAGCCCTCGCGGATGCGGGACTATATCATCGTACGGGTAAAGCCGTTCTCGGAGACAAATATCGTGGTGTGAGGGTGTGACATGGGACGCAAACGCGAGGAAGAGTTCGAGGACCGGCTGCGGCATATCGTAGAGCTGGGCGCTGCGGCAACGGCTGACGAGTGGCTCGGGATAATCGAGGAAGAATACGGCAAGGTGCCGCTCATCTTCCGGCATATGGGGGAGCGGCCCGAAGTGCTCATCTCCCATCTCCTGTACAAGAGCACTGTGGGGGAGACGAGTCCGCTCGATCCCAAGTACGTTGAACTGATCAGCATGGCGGTGGGGGCGGCGCTCAAGTGCCCGTACTGTACCGGGTACCACATGCAGGCGGCGCTCAAGATGGGGGCGACCCGGGGTGAGATCCTTGAAACGATCCTCCTCTCGGGCCTGATCTCGAACTCTTCGGTGCTTGCGAATGCGTACCGGATCGTGGACGACAAACTCGAAAAGTGCCTGCCCTGCGAGCTCAAGGGAATAGGAAAAGAATCTGAGGAAAATACCCTCTCGAAGTCAGGGCAGAAGAAACCAAAAACCCGGAGAACGCGGAAAAAATAAACTCCCGGACAAATCCGAATCCTTCTTTTCTTCATTTCAGGTTCCCGAACTTTCACAGACATCCGGATATGCAGAGGAGCCTTCGGGATCCTGCCGGGTAATTTTCCTAATTGTATGCCCGACCCCCTGCACCCTCTTTTTCATAATCTGTCCGGATAAAACGGGAATTTTCTCTCGGAAATCCTTCAGGTATTGCAGGGTTTTTGTGGAAAACCGGGCACCTCATTGCAGGGGGTCAAAGGGAAAATTAGTACCCGGACCCGACCGGGCGGGCCTGTTCCTTTGGAGAGAGTTCCCGTAGTAGGATCCACAAGGAGCATCGATCGTACCGGTACACTGTTTTTGTATCCGACCCCCTGCAAACCCCGGCATACGGCCGCCCGGCCAAACGGGGGATCGCCTTTTTTACGCTTGCCCCGAAAGATCAGTACAGACATGCAGGGTTCTATCCAACCCTGCCACGGATTTACCAGGCGCATCCATGAAAACGATCATCCTTGCCGGCGGCGTGGGGACCCGGCTCTGGCCGCTCTCCCGGGAGTATTATCCCAAGCAGTTCATCCCGATGGAGGGAACGTCCCTCTTCCAGCGGACCTGCGAGCGGGCGCAGAAATTCTCGAAAACCGATGAGATCTACGTGGTGACAAACGAGATCCACCGGTATCTTGTGACCAACCAGATGGACGACCTGGGATGCACTGTGCCGGCCGACCATATCCTTACCGAGCCGGAACAGAAAAACACCCTGCCCGCCATCGCATGGGCGATGCAGCAGATAAAAAAGGCGGACAAGAATGCAACCGCCGTGGTCTTCCCGAGCGACCACCTCCTCGGCGACGGTGCAATCGGCCAGATCACAGCAGCAGAGCCCCTTGCCCGGGAATATCTCGTCACCTTCGGCGTCAGGCCGACCTCGCCCCACACGGGATACGGCTATATCCGGCCGGGCAAAGCCGTTGCCGGGGGATGTGCCGTCGAAGAGTTCAAGGAGAAACCGGACGAGAAGACCGCAGCAGAGTACGTGAAGAAAGGATACCTCTGGAACAGCGGGATCTTCCTGTTGTCCGTCCCGGTCTTCTTTGAGGAACTCAAAAAATACCAGCCCCGGCTCTCTGCTGCATTCGAGGGGACTGCCACTCCCGATTATGCAAAACTCGATTCGATCTCGATCGATTACGGCCTGCTCGAACCTTCGGACCGGGTCGCCGTCGTCCCCCTGGAAACGGAATGGAACGACCTCGGCACGTTCAAGGCGATATACGAGGTCCGCCCGCACGATGCAGAGGGAAATGCCGGGGAGGCGGAGTACCTCTCGGCAAAGGACAACTACGTCAATGCCCCGGGAAAACGGGTCGGCCTTATCGGGGTGGACAACCTGGTCGTGGTGGACACGGCAGACGCCCTCCTCATCTGCGATAACCGGCACACCGAGCAGGTCAAGGAGCTCGTGGGACGGTATAACGAGCGGGACGACCCGGTCACCCAGTTCCACCGGCAGGTGCACCGGCCCTGGGGCGCCTATACGGTGCTCGAAGATTCAGAACACTACAAGATCAAGCGCCTCACGGTAAAACCGGGCCAGAAACTTTCCCTCCAGCTTCACCACCACCGGAGCGAGCACTGGGTGGTCGTGAGCGGGACGGCCGAGGTCGAGCTCAACGGCGAGACAAAACTCCTCCGGCAGGG
>JAQWDG010000017.1:6634-16698 GCA_028705545.1 Methanoregula sp.
TCCGCGAGTTCTGCCATGTCCTTTACCGTGCAGCCCGGGTGGCCGGACATGAAGTAGGGGACGATGTACTGGCGTTTTGGTTTTCCCTGCTGGAGCGCATCGAACCGTTCGCGGAACCGGTCGAAGACCTCACGCCCGGGCTTGTTCATCGCAGCGGTGACCTCTGCGCTCACGTGCTCCGGGGCGACCTTGAGGTGGCCGGAGACATGGTACTCTGCGAGCTGCCGGAGATACCTCGCATCCTGGTCGCCGGCAAGCACGAGATCGTAGCGGATACCGGAGCCGACAAAGACCCTTTTTACGCCCGGGACTTCGCTCACCCGCCGGAGCAGCTCGCAGAGCTTTGTGTGGCTCACATCGAGGGTCGGGCAGGCCGGCGAACAGGACTTGTCCGGGCAGGCGCCGGCTTTTTCCCACTTCGGGCAGGCCATTGCGTACATGTTCGCCGTTGGCCCGCCCACGTCCTGCACGATGCCTTTGAATTCCGGCATCTTTGTCATCCGGGTTACCTCCCGGACAATGGAGTCGATGCTCCGGCTCTGGACGATCCGGCCCTGGTGGTGGGTGAGGGCGCAGAACGAGCAGCCCCCGAAGCAGCCCCGGTGGGAGACGACCGAGAACCTGACGGGTTCGAGCGCCGGGACCGGTTTTTTGTATGATGGGTGAGCCCGCCGGGAGAACGGCAGTTCATAGATCCGGTCGAGTTCGGGGGTCGTAAGCGGCCGGGCCGGGGGGTTCTGGACGATAACGGTCTTCGGGTGCGGCTGGGCCACGGCCCGCCCCCGGACCGGGTCCTGTTCGCGGTAGTGGAGCGCGAAGGCCTTTGCATACACGGTCTTGTCGGACGAGACTTCGGTAAACGAAGGGATCTCCACGATCCCCTCGTGCGGGGCAGCCCGCCATTCGGCAACCTCCATCGTGTACGCGGTCCCCCGGATATTCCGAAGCGACCAGGACGGTTCGCCCGCATCAAGGCGCTGTGCGATTTCCACGATCTGCCGCTCGCCCATGCCGTAGATAAGGAGTGTTGCCGGGGCATCGGCAAGGATCGCCTGCCGGACTTTGTCCTGCCAGTAATCGTAGTGCGCAAACCTCCGCAGGCTCGCCTCGATCCCGCCAAGGACGATCGGGACATCCGGGTACGCGGCGTGGACGAGATTGGCGTACACGACCGTTGCCCGGTCCGGCCGGCGGAGCGCTCCCCCGGGGGAGTACACGTCCGAACTCCGGCGCTTGAGGTTCGGGGTGAGGTTGTTCACCATCGAATCGACATTGCCGGAGGAGATCCCAAAGAAGAGCCGGGGCTTCCCGAGCGCCGTGATATCCCGGTTGCTCTTCCAGTCCGGCTGGGCGATGATCCCGACCGAGAAACCTGCGTCCCAGAGGACCCGCCCGATAAGCGCCGTGCCAAAGGACGGGTGATCTACATACGCGTCGCCCGTAACAAGGATGATATCGAACTGTCCGATACCAAGGGCATCACCCTCCTTTCTTGAGAGGGGAAGAAATGTGGGCTGGGGTATCATGGGAGGACAACGAGGGATTATACCGGCGGCCGCCGGGTCAGGTCGCGGATGATCTCCGCAAGTCCGCCCGGCGCGTCCTCTTCCTCTTCAGCCGGTTCCGGTTCTGGCGCCGGGGGCACCGGTTCGCTCTTTTTTACCGGTTTTTCCGGTGCCGGCCCCTTTTGCCCCTCTTTTCCATGGACCGGCAGGTTCACCCGGGTCTTCTCATCGAACTGGCGGACAATGGAGACGCCGGCAAACTCCAGGATGACGGCTTCGGCCACGATATAGGTCACCGCCTTCTCCCGCAGGCAGCCGGTCAGGGCGTACCCGGCCCGGCCCACGGATGCGTGGAAATGGATTGCCGGAGCGCTGTCCTCCATGCTGATGGTCCCGATGCCCACCATCTCCCACCCGCCTTCGAACATGACAAAATGCGGATCGGGGGGAAACACCGCTTCCTCCGGGCCGGTCACCATCCGGGCCTGCCGGAGCGCCCCGAGATACAGGATCGTCCCGGCCGTGACATTATGGGTTTTCACAAACTCGCGTGTAACGTCTAGAAAATCCTCGCCATCGTCTATCCGCAGGACAAATACCCTGCCGATGCTGCCTTCAGAATACTGCATAGAGGCGCCTTGTCTTCAAGGTTTTTTTCGTATTGATAAGATGGATGCGGATTTATATCTCTTTTCTCCAGAAAAACGGGATGGCTCCTCCCTGTCTGCACGATCAAACGGACCGGGGCGCAAAAGATCCCGGAGCGCGGCAGGCCGGGGAGTTACCTCCCGCCGGCCCCGCCGCCGCCAAAGCCGCCGCCTCCCCCGAATCCTCCTCCTCCGAAACCGCCCATTCCTCCACCGGCCCCTCCCTGTGTGGGAGGGACAAAGGTCATGATAGGTACAAAGACCGAGTTCATCCCCATAACCCCGGCCGGGACGCCGGTATCGGGAACCGGGATGTTGAGTTCCTGCATGGCCGCTTCCACCTTGTCGCCGACCCCGAGTGCCGTGCCGTAGACCAGCCACTCGCCCCACATCGGGAGGTCCTCGGGGGGATACTTCCGGATCATGGCCATGTCGGAGAGGAAATGGGCAAAGGCATCCCATTCCAGCTTGTCCTTGTAATGGTCGTCCTTCCAGTGCCCGAACAGGGTGGATGGAGCGGCCCACGCAATCACGAACTGGACAGTCGCAACGAGCAGCAGGACGGCTGCCGGGAACAGGAGCGAAGCCTGCATCGGCATCACGAATGCCGCCATGAACGTGACAACGCAGAGCACTGCGCTTACCGCGACAAACGGGGTGAGGTGGTCGCGGCCGTCGACCATATACTGGTAAGAGATGGACGTGTCGACCCGGTGGGTCATATCGGTGAGGTTCTTCTGGAACCGGAGCGCCGTTTCCATCGAGGTAACCCTTGTGCGGGCATCGTTAACGAGCTCTTTTATATCATCGGAATCGAGCACGCCGTCCTTTCCCACAGTCTTGAGGAAGGCAAGGATCCGCTGCTCGTAGGGATCGGATGTCGCTTCCGAGAGGATCTGGATCTTCACGCCTTTTCCCTCGCCTTTGCTCGTGACAGCGATCAGTTTCCTCCGGTGCATATCGAGGAGCGTGGCATAGTACCCGTCCTCGTCAAATTCCAGCGCGTCGCCTTTGAAGAGCAGGTTGACCTGCCAGGGCTTGAGGTCCGGGTTCGGGATGGTGCTCAGGTAGGTCGTCACCGTGAACATGCGCTCCCTCCCGTACCGGTAATAGAGGAGGAGCAGGAGGAACGGGACGAGGATGACGAGCGCCTTTGCCAGGTAACCGGCAACGAGGGCTGCCATGTACGGGAGATCGTACCAGAAACTGGCGGAAGCGGCCTGCGAGGCTACGTCTGTGGTCGTGCTCCATACCCCGGGCATCGATGCGAATGCGTCCTTGTTTCCCACCATCTCCACGGCAATGATTTCGTTCTCGGCAACGCTTCCCGTGATGGTGTAGGTGTCCCCGGTCTTATCGGCAGAGAGGGTTGGCGGGTATACATAGACCTGTTCGATATTGTCGGCCGGCACCGTGATCATGACGTACTGGTACGGGATGTGGCTGGTGCCGGCAAATTTCAGGTTGAGGTGCGTATGGGTGCCGTCCGTTTCCAGCGGGGGATGAACCACGTACGTGGTTGTTACGGTATAGGTCCCTTCGGAAAAATACGAGGGATTGTAGATCCCTACTTCATTACTGTCGGCGAGCCGCGAGATCCTGCCGGAGACGGAGGTGTCGCTGGTGCCAAAGACCCGGACGGCGAGCGCGGAATTCATGGCATAGCCAATGGTGCCTGACGGCGCATCTATCGATACGAACTGGATCGACGAACTATTGCGGCTGTCAAAGACAAGCGGTGCTTCCCACGAGCGGTACAGCATCCGGTACTCGCCCGATGTCTGCACATTGTAGATGTACTGCTCCTGCAGGGTGCCGCTGTCCGAGAGGGTGGCCCGGTACGAATCCACCACGAGATCCCCGTGGATGAAGGGCGGGACGACAACGGCAAGGACAAATGCTGCAATCCCGAGAACCAGCGTGGCGGCAAAAATAAGGGTGATCTGCCGGTTTTCGCTCACGATTTTATTCCCCTGTTTAGAACTCGATCTTGGGGGCGGTCGCTATGGCTTCCTCGAACTGGAGGTACTCGAGTTTGTTGAGGTGGATGAGGTGACCGATGATGTTCGAGGGGATCGTGTCCATCATCGTGTTAAACTCCTGCGAGATGTTGTTGTAGGTGTACCGCTGCCGGGAGATCTCGTTTTCGAGGTCTTTGACCGATCCCATAAGATTGGTGACGGTGCTGGCGGTCTTGAGGTCCGGGTAGTTCTCTGCCACGGCAAGCAGGCGGCCAAAGATCGAGCGGGATTCTGCCTCGACTTTATTCAGGTCGCCGGGCCCGGCGGTGGCTACTGCGGCACGCATGGCGGTGACCCTGGTGAGCGTGTCCTGCTCGAACTTTGCATAGCTCTTAACGGCACCGAGCAGCTGCTCGATCATGTCGAGCCGCTTTTTCATTGCCACCCGGATCTGCCCGAGGGTTGCCTCGGACGAGTTCTTGAGGGAATAAAACCGGTTGTAGATCCCGACGGCCCAGATGACCAGGCCGATGACAACGAGGATGATGACAATCAGGATGATCCAGCCAATGATATCTCCGAGCATGGTGTATCACAATACCGGTGCACCCGCAAGAAGATAAGGGTGAGGTACGGCAGAAGACCTGCATGGCAGGGATAGCGGTGTTTGTAAAAAAACCGGATTTTCCCTGTCCTTAATCTTACCGTACATCGGTAATTTTACCGCATATCGGTAACTTTACTAACATCCCCTCACCGGAGCCGGTTCAAAAAAAGATGAAAACCGGTGCAGGCCAATTAAAAAAATCAGAACCGGTGCAGAATTTTTAGAAATTTCCGGTTACTGGATTGAACCGGGCCGGGCCAACGTACCGGAACCGGAAAAAAAGATGATGATTTATGCAATCGTCAGCGTCCCGACAACCCGGAGCTTGCCGCCTTCGAGATAGTTGAGGACAACTTTTGCTCCCGGGGGAAAGACGAGGTCCTTGTCGAGCGCAATGGTCAGCTCGGGCATCCGCCAGTCGCTGCCTGCAACAACTTTTGTGATACGGGCCGGCAAAAACTGCATCCAGTGGCCCACGTACACGACCATGTCCTCCTTGAGCGGGGCGGGCCAGTACTTGACGAGCTGGGCGCTCCCCGTGATGGTTAACGAGGTCTTTACCGCGGGGTCGTTGGTGAGGACATAGCCGCGGTCGAGGTCTTCAGCTTCGACTCCCTTGAGGGCGAGCCCGGCCCGGTCGCCGATCACTGCGATTTCGGCGTCTTCATCGTGCTTCTGGATGGAACGGACCTGTGCGGTTTTCGTGGTCGGGAGCACCTTGAGCGTATCGTGTTTTTTGATGACCCCGTGCGCCACGCAGCCAAGGACTACAGTTCCGACGCCTTTGACGTTGAAGTGGTGGTCGATGGGCATGGACCCGATGGAAGCTCCCTCCTTGGTCTTCTGGTGGGCGGAGAGCTTTGCCGCGGCATCGAGCAGCTTCTCCCGAATGCCGATGGGCTCGTCCTCGACGACATCGTAGTGTTCGAGCACGGTGCCCCTGATGAGCGGGGCGATCTGGTCGGGGGAGAGGTAGTTTTTCAGGACAAGCGAGCCGTTTGCCTTCCCGGCGCACTGGAGCATCAGTACCATCTCGCCGAAGGTAGCATTGACCTCGCTGACTACGAGGAGGACCCGGTCGGCAAGGGAGATCGTGTAGAAGAGCGAGGATAGCTTCTCCGGGTACCGGGTCGGTTCGATGAACGTGACGGTCGAGGGGCCTTTTTTGAGGTTATAGAACGTGATATCGCTGGATGTGCCCTTTTTTCCCAGGGCATCTGCATAGCCGTTCGGGGCGAGGACGGCGACGGTGATATTGGACATGATGGTACGTATATCGTATTGAGACGGTATTAGGGTTTAGGATCCCTGTAAAGTAACTTTAGAGAGTGTATTAGGAATTCCTGGGGTCTTATTAAGACCATTGTCCGGAGAACATGGGAGAGGTATCAGATACAAACGTCCCCCATTAAATAAAACATAATCGTCGAAAGATAACTCTTCACCAGAACAGATGCGCAGAGGAAAAAATCTGGAAGTGCCGAAGAAATTTAATGATTGAACTGCAAAATATAGACACTAAATCATCAAAGTCGCAGGAATCCCACATCACAGGTACCTGTCTTCCTGGCAGAGCCATGGGACACCATTAAAATGTCACGTGTATTCATCACAAGAGCAACGGAGAGAGGGCATGTTTTTTCCACATGATCCCGATATGAATGCTTTTTTGATCAGGGAAGATTGGCCGCTGGAGGAGGAAGATCCATGACAGGCTTCCTCAGGATTATCCAACACGTTATTAATGACTTAAGGAGTGCTTAGAAATGCCCAATACAATACTTGTGTTTATTCCAACATACAATGAACGGGACAATGTCCTGAAACTGTATGAGCGGATATCAAATCTGAAACTCCCGCTGGACATCCTGTTTATCGACGATAATTCACCGGATGGAACCGGGGATGTCCTTGACAGGATCAATAAACCAGATGTTTTCGTTATTCACCGGTCAGGCAAACTGGGCATCGGAAGTGCACACAAAGACGGAATTGCGTGGGCATATTCGCATGGATATGCACAGCTTATCACCATGGATTCAGATTTCCTTCACAGGCCAGAAGATATTCCGGCAATGATGGAGCAATCAAAAAAATCAGATATTGTAGTTGCATCCAGATTTATTCAGAAAGATAGTCTGCAGGAATGGGCACTGTGGCGAAAATTCCTGACAACTTCCGGACATGTAGTAACAAGACTGTTCCTGAATATTCCATACGATATCACAGGAGCGTTCCGGTTATACAAACTTGACAGGATTCCCAAGAACCTGTTTGAAAAAATAACGAGCAATGGGTACTCGTTTTTCCCTGAAAGTCTGAACATAATGAGCCGAAACAACATATGCATATCAGAAGTTCCGGTTATACTCCCTCAAAGAACCTATGGTGATTCAAAATTAAAATTCAAGGATATGGTCCAGTGGCTTCTGTTTATTATATCACTGGGGTTTCGGAATATCTTTAGTAAAAAGGATATTCTCCCAAAATCCGAAAACATATAAAAATAAAACAGGTTACACAATCAAATTTTTGTCAAGCCGGCCAAGACGGGTATCAAATATAAGAGGGGTCTATATAAACCCTACATGAAACCTTTCTGAAAATGAATTGTCTCAATAATTTAATTGCTTTTTTTCCAGGTAAAATGCCGGTTTATTAAAAAATTCCATGTAAATGCAATCAGAATCCCGAAGAGATTAGCAATCCGGTAATCAATACCGGCATATAATGCCAGCATATTCAGGATGACAAAATTGATGACCGCACCACCGAGCGAGATCATTTGGTACGAGAGGAAGCGCTGCCACCGGTGAGTTATGGCATGATGCTTATCAGATTTAAACGTCCAGAGATCATTCCAGATGAAATTGCTTATGATCGATAATTCAATGGCAAAAATACTAGCAATCCAGAGGTCCAAATGGGCGAACTCTTTTAAATAGATGAGCATCCCCTCATTCACAACGAGACCGGAGAGCCCCACCATCCCGAACATAAAGAACTTTTTCCATTCCTGCCAGACTACGCTGTCATGATGGTTCCAGGAATACCAGGCATTGTCGATCACCTGAATTACATAATCGATGAGAAGTTTCAGGCCAAATTTTCTCGAGCTCTCCGCCGGATCCACGAACTCGAATGGGATCTCCTTTGCCGTCTTCCAGTGGCCTTTCCCAAGAACTTCCAGAAGGATTTTATATCCCCGTGGTTTAAGAGGCGCCTGTTCAATGACACTCTTTTTTACCGCAAAACAGCCACTGACCGGATCTCGGATTTCTGGAAAGAGCAATCTACCAAGTAAAGTCACACCAAGTGAGGTTACCTGCCATTTGAGCGGCCACTTTTTTACAATGCCGCATTCAACGAACCGGCTTCCGATTACAAGATCGTTTCCGGCACGAATCTCTAGAAGCATCTGGGGAATACAGGTAGCTGCATGGGGAAAATCCGCATCCATGACCAGAACGATATCCGATTGCGCTTTATGGATCCCTTCAACCACGGATTGGTAATTTCCATCTCCTTTCCTTTGGACAACAAAATGAATAGAGGGATTTGTCTTTTGTAGTTCCCTGACAATTTCAATGGTCCGATCCGGTAAATTGTTGTTGACAACAAAAATTTCGCCATAAATGGAATGCTGGGAAAAGACCGCGTTCACTTCCTGAATGATCGCAGCGATATTGACATCTCCCCTGAGCGTAGGGATGATGACTGTCAGGTCATACATGGCAGCACACGGAAATTATTGGGAAGTAAAGAGGAAAATTCCGGTATCCTGCCCGGCATATTTCGTGTTGTTATTCAGCCAGTGAACTGCATCGCCAGCGGGATTTGCCGCACTGATATCCTGTGTCACGATAAAGAAGACCGTATTGTTACCCCGTTCCCGGTACACATTTTCCAGATCCCCACTGGTTGTTGCACCGTATTCGTGGGTATTGTCCTTTATAGAGGAGTAGTAATAATTGAGCGGCAGGCTCATGTAATCGGGAACTGTCACAACGATATCCCCGGGACTTGTCCGCTCTGCTAAAGCCTGAGAGAACCCCCTCCAGTCATCCTTGGAGTAGCCGGTATAATACCCGCTCGCTGCAAGGGCTGCACAACCAACGATACAAAACATCGCGATAAACCCATATATGACAGCCTTGTTCCCCCATAGGGAATATACAGTCCGGTACGAGATGGCAATTCCGATGAAAAAGACGAGGGATAAAAATATCAGGTAACGTGGCTGCATCGGCATTTTAAACGAGAGTACGAAACTGATGGCAAAAGTAAGGGCCGTGATTACGAGGAGGAAAATCCCCTTGTTTCTCTCGATCAGAAACGCCTGGACAATCCCTATGGCAAAGAGTACTACAAAAAGGATCATGACCAGCTCGTTGAACCCGGAGATCTGGCGTAATGTCTCCGGAATAATAGTCATTCCCTGAATCCCAAATGTCGGTGCCGATGCAGTCCGTTTTATAAAAAGACCGATAGTAACAAGGATCAGGGGAAGACAAAGAATCACAAATACAATAACCCCTAACACTAACAACTTCAGGTTATTGAACTCTTTTCGGATCTTCGGGGCCCAGACGATGAGCGCATACAGGACCAGCGCGGCGATCATCACGAACGCATAGAAATGGGTCCAGAACGCCAGGGCCGAAAAGACACCGAACCAGATCCATTGGATCCGATTCCCTGATTTCATCGCTTTAAGGAAGAAGAATGTCGCGAGGGCGACAAAAAAGAGCATCATGGAGTATGCCCGGGCTTCCTGGGAGTAATAGATCAAGAACGGCGAGACTGCACAGGCAGCGGCGGCAAGTATCCCGGTGTTCCGGTCGAGGAATTCCTTTCCAACAAGATAAAAGACCGGGATGGAAAGAACACCCAGCAGAGCCGGGACGAATCGCAGAATCACCTCGTTATTCCCGAACATTAACATGATATGTTCGGCCCAGTGGAAAAGTGGCGGGTTGAATTCTCCTCCCGCCGTTATTCCCCAGATGTCGGCAAACGAGTTCACAGAGAAATTGTATGTGGCGGCTTCATCCAGCCAGAGGGAGTTGTACCCGAGATTATAGAACCGGAGAAAAAGGCCGGCGATGGTAAGAACGATCAGGGCCTGGACATACCTGCTTTTTGTGACAAGCGACCCGATATTTTCAAACGTAATATCCCGAAAAGTCGTAATCGGGGAGACATAACCGTCATCGAGATCGCACTCCGCGGCGATGTCCGTCCCTCTTTTGTCTCCTGTCTTTTTCTTTGCCATCGCACTCACTATCTATTTGTCATGGTTCGGATATATCTTGCCGCCATACGTACCCGCTACCCGGGAATT
>JAQWDG010000018.1 GCA_028705545.1 Methanoregula sp.
CGACCGAGGCCGTTGCCTGCCGGATCTCCTCGGGGTCGCCGAGGTAATAATGCCGGACCGGGTGGAGGTCATCGTCCAGCTCGTACACGAGCGGGAAACCGGTTGGAATGTTAAGTCCCGTGATCTCATCGTCAGGGACGTGATCGAGGTACTTGACCAGCGCCCGGATACTGTTCCCGTGAGCTGCGACAAGGATCTTCTTTCCCGATTTGACTGACGGAGCTATGGTTCCCTCCCAGTAGGGTACCACCCGGGCGAGCGTGTCTGCGAGCGACTCGGTTGCGGGCTGCGCCTCCGGGCCCATGCCGGCATAACGCGGATCGAAACGCGGGTGCCTTTTATCATCGGCAGAAAGCGCGGGAGGGCGCACGGCATATCCCCGGCGCCAGAGCAGGACCTGATCTTTGCCGAACTTCTCGGTAGTCTCGCGCTTGTCGAGCCCCTGGAGGGCGCCGTAATGGCGCTCGTTGAGACGCCACGAGTGCTCGACCGGAAGGTACATTAGGTCCATCTTGTCGAGCACAATCCAGAGCGTACGGATTGCCCGGCGGAGCATGGACGTGTAGCAGAGATCGAACGAAAAGCCTGCCCCTGCGATGAGCCGGGCGGCCCGTTCTGCTTCTGCGGTTCCTTTTTCTGAGAGGTCGACATCGGTCCAGCCGGTAAAACGGTTCTCCTTATTCCAGGTACTCTCGCCATGGCGGAGCAGGACAATTGTGTACATGAAAAATCCCGGTTAGTACTGGCGCTGCCGTACCATAAAAGGGCAGTTTTTTTTATGGGTAAAAAGAGATGGCGCTGTCCCTGCTTACTTTGGCCAGACCCGGTCAAAGAAGACATTTTTCCCGGTCGCAGAGAGCGGGATCGCGTAGGCTACCGTGCAGTCCTTCCCGAGCAGTCCGAGCGCCACTGCAACTGACCCGGCACTGAACATGATCCGGTTGTCCGTATTGTGGATCTGGGCGGTCTTTGCCGCAGAACCGACCGCAATCCCGAGATCGGCCATCTTGATCGCGCAGTTGGGCCCCCGGTACGGGTGGCTGTCCTTCTTTGCTTTTGCCTTTTGTGCGGCTTTGAGGAACTCGGCACAGGTTGCGTACCCGCACGCACCGCAGTTTATGCCCGCTGCGTCCCGCCCGGTGGCGCCGATAATTACACAGGCATCACCGGCAGCGATATTTGCCGCATCGCGCAGGAAGAACCTGTATGCCTCGTTGGCTTCTCCGTATGATTTCATTGCAGCAACGAGTTTCTTTGTCTGTGCTTTCGTGAGCACGGCAATAACGATCGAGTCCTGCCCTCTTCCCTTTGGGGCAGTCCGGGCCGCAAGCGCCATGAGCCCGGCAACCGTTGCCACGGCATCCTTTTCCGCTGTCATACACAGGGTATGGGAAAGCTCTGGACAATAAACGAACGGTTACCGAAAAGTAAGGATGGGAAGAAGGGACGGGGACGGGGAAGGGGGAAAAACGGCCGGTCCGTGACCTACGGGGAGACCCGAAACGCGGTGCCGTAGAAGAGCGCAACGGTCCGGCCCGATTCATCGCATACCGTTACGCGGAACGTATCGCAGGTATCGTTTTTTGCTATGCGTTCCGCAACCGCAGCAAGCCGGCCCCGGGCCGGAAGAAGGTACTGGATGTGAACGGAAATGGCGGTATACTGTACCGGGCCAAAATTCGATGCAATCCCGAACGCGTGGTCGGCAAGCGAGAATACCGCGCCCCCGTGGGCAGCCCCGTGGGGGTTGAGTTTCCCGCAACAGTCCATCTCCACCCGGGCATATCCGTCGCGGGCGCCGGTGATGTGCATGCCAAGCAGCCGGGCAAAATCGTTTGTCTCAAAAATTTTTATCGGATCGGATGCCGGAGTTTCCGGCCCGTCAGCTGCCGGGTTCACAGGATTCTCCGGGTACCTGCGCACCATTCATTTGTACTCTTTTTTTGAGTACGCATACTTCTTGGTCTCCCCGCCATGGGCAACAATATAGAACCACTCGTACAGCGACTGGACTGTCCCGAACTGCTGGTAACGGCGCATGGAAAACCCGACTTTCAGGCCGCTCAGAAACCGGACCGTGCCGACATCCTTCATCCGCATCGCTATTTCGAGATCGTCTCCGGCATCGATACAGCGGTACATGCCGGCTTTGACAAACAAATCTCTCCGAAAAGCGGTGTTGCAGCCGAGCGTGTAATAGAACGTCCTGCTGTAGTACCCGATCCGGGAGAAGGTGTTTGCGAGGAGAAGCGAGAACCGGTTCCCGATACTGTCCTCAATCGGGTATACCGGGCCATACACCTGCGCAAGTTCCGGCTCCTTTGCAAATGCATTGCGGATCTGTTCGAGCCAGTCCGGGGGGAGGATGCAGTCCGCATCGGTGGTCGCGACAATATCCCCTTTTGCCGCCTCGACCCCGTCGTTTCTTGCCCCGCCGACTTTTTTGCTCTTCTGGATAAAGACCATGTCGGCATATTTCCGTGCAATCTCGCAGGTCTTGTCGGTCGAGCCGCCGTCAACGACAATAACCTCATAGTCGCTCCTTGCAAGCGTCTGGTGAGCGAGCGAGACAAGGCACTGGGCGATATTTGCTTCTTCGTTAAAAGACGGGACAATAACCGATATCATGGGGAAAAAGGACTCCTTGTACTTTTTTTGGGTTTTTCTGATAATAAGCGTGCTGTAAAAACGGGATTAGGCCGGGTACTGCCGGACAAAGTCGAGCACGCTCCGGAGGCAGCCGTCCATGTTGAGGTACTCGAACTGCGAGAACCGGCCCACGAGCGGAATGCCTGCCGCGGTACAGTACTCCCTGACTTTCGCGATATTTTCCTGGTACCGGATATCGTAGACCACGTAGGCGTACGGCTGGCGTACGACCGAAGTGTAGGTGATGTTTTCGGGAGTGGCAAGGCCCATGGCGGCTAACGTCCCGGTAACCTCGCGGACGAGTTCGGCATCGCTCATGTGTGCAACTGCATCCCCGGGCTGGTGCGTGATCTCGGCAAGGATTGCGGAATGGCCCTGCGGTGCAACGTGCCGGCTGTACTGCGAGGGAAACGAGATCCGGTTGGTCTTCCCGAGTGCCGGGTCGGGGATATACAGCCACGAGTAGTTTGGGACACTTCCCTTCACACCAATGTTGACGCAGACCAGCGAATTGTAGGTAAGTGCATCGCAGGCCGCTTTTACCTCTTCTGGCACATCAGAAAGTGCTGCAAGCAGGTGCTGGACCGGGATAGTGGAGATGATCCTGTCGGCTTTGATCGTTTCCGCGCCGTTACCGATCTGCCACTGTCCACCGCTTTTTCGGATCTCCGTGATCCGGAAATTCGTCCGGATGAATGGTTCGACCGGCTTTGCAATGGCACGGACAAGCGCTTCAATTCCCCCATCGAGCGGATAGGAGAAAACAGCCTGGTGGGTATAGCCTTCAGTCGGGATCCCGACTGCGGCTTTGATCACATCGTCCACCGGTGGCCGGGGGATCCGGCCGTCCACCCAGTGCAGGGACATCTGTTCGGTCGGATATTTCCAGATCTTCTCGTTATACGGCACCATGTAGCACTCGGCAATGCCTTTACCGAACGTATAACAGATCCATTCGTGGAAGTTTTCCGGGGCCGGGACCTCGCCTTTCTCGACAGCAATCAGGTTTTTGACAAACTCGCTGATGCAGAAGAACCGGTCTTCCGCAGGGAGATCGAAAAGGCCGTTCTCGAACGGGTACTTCACGAACCGGCCCTTGTAAAAAATCTTCGTGTTCCGATCGTTCTGCTGCTCGTTTCCCTCGATCATCCGCCGCATGAACATAAGGACTTCCTTGTCCCGCGAGAAGATGATGTGCGAGCCGCCGATATCAAACGTAAAACCGTTCTCGGTCCGTGACCGGCAGAGGCCGCCGTACTGTTCTTCCGCTTCGAGAACTACGACTTCGTCACCGCGTTCGTGCAGGAGCCGGGCAAGGGCGAGACCGGAAAGTCCGCCGCCAAGAATTGCCGTCTTCACGTCAGATATGTTGGCCTTAAGACGTAATAAAAACCTAACAAAAAAGGGATTTACTGTTTTGAGATGTACCAGCCGGTCTGTGTCTCGTCAAGGATTTTCTCATGAGTCTTTGTGGTAAACCTGCTCACGACCACCATGACTACAATCGCGATGATAAGCGGGATAAACGAGAAGTGGACCGGGAGATCGGCAAAGTTGTAGCCAAGGATCGTGATCTTAAAGTAATTCAGGGCCCCGAAGACAACCGCCGAGACAAGACCCAGAGACATACTTGCAAGCGCCCCGTCCCTTGTTGCGCCCCGCCAGTACAGGCCGGCAAGGAGCGGGACGGCAAAGGTCGAGAGCATGATCCCGATACCCATCCAGATGAGGCTTGCGAGCGCTTCGGGTGGGTTGATTGCAAGGATCATCGTGCCGATTGCGGAGAGAACGACAACTACCTTTGAGAGCAGCAGGACTTTCTTGTCGTCCGCATCGGGCCGCAGGACCTTTTTGTAGAGATCCCACGAGCACATGGCACCGATGGTAAGCATCAGCCGGTCGGTCGTTGACATAACGGCTGCGAGAACAATCACGGCAAAAACCGCCCAGAGCGCCATGATCGGGAGTGCGTACTGGATCCCGTAGAGGATTACGAAGTCCGATGCGTTCGAGACCGTTGGCAGGGTAAAGATGCCTTCCTTAACCATCACAAGTCCTGCAATGCCGCTGAATTTCAAAAGGAACATGGCGACACCGTAGATCAGGAACGCGACGAGCGGTGCCCACTTGAAATATTTCACGTCTTTTACTGCAAGCACGTTGTTGATCACGTGCGGGGCGCAGGCAAGACCGATCATGAGCATGATCGCAAACGAGACCACGTATGCGGGAGCAAATGCACCCGAGGGCATCCAGGGCATCACAAGGTTCGGGTTGATACCGGCAAGGAACGTGTTTACCTGCGAAAACCCGCCGGCATAAAAGATGATGATCGGCGCCATCACAAAGATGCCGACAATGAGCATGATCGACTGGATGAGCGCGGCCCACGCAACTGCATAGAGCCCGCCGATGGTCGTGTAGGTCATGGTCACCAGCGTTGCGATCACGAGCGCAAGCCAGAGCGGAATTGCAAAGAGCCACATGAGCACGATTGCGATTGCGGTGTACTGGCCGACAAGATAGATCAGCGAAACGATGATCCCGGCAACAGCGGAGAGAGACCGGAGGGCCTTCGGGCTCTCGTACCGGTGGGCGAGGTAGTCCTGCACGGTGATATAGCCCGCGTTCTTTGCAACGGTGTGGAGCTTGACTCCAAAGAAGATCACGCAGAACCCGATAGAGAGCGGGACAAAGATCTGCTCCCACATGGTGGGCCATGCGGCCCGGTAGCCGAGTCCCGAAACGCCAAGAAGCGACATGCCCGAACAGACCGCACCGATCATTAAGAGGACAAAGACCCAGAACCCGAGCGAGCGGCCGGCAACAAGGTAATCCTCAGTGGTCTTGATCTTTTTTGACGCCCACACGCCAATACCGATCATCAGGAGAAAATAGAGGGCAACGATAACAACGGTGAGAATATCCGCCATGGTCAGTCATGCTCCTTAAAAGTCAGGCCCCAGTACAACAGCGCGACAATGGCTACAACCGTCACGCCTCCGAAAACAAGAATCGTAATATCAGGCAATCCAAACATGATACCTTGGTAATTTGTAGCATGCTAACATATAACACAATCGAAATTGTTTCGGGAGGCCGCCAGAGGTACCGGTCCGGAAAGCCGATGAAAAAAACCACCAGAGATTTCCGACAGGTAACCGGGTGGCAGGAGACACATGCCGGTTCGGATTGCGCAACGGATCTTATGGAGTCCTGATAATCGGGAGGAGATCCGGCATCCGGTCGATTACGTAATCGGCTTCGATCTCTTGTCGGGCATTTGCAAACCGGTCGCCGTACCGGGCATAGACCGTGCGTATCCCGAGTTTCCTGCATGGGGCAATGTCGCGCCGCAGGCTGTCTCCGATAAAGAGCGCATTTTCCGGCCGGGTTCCCGTTGCATCAAGGGCAGCAAGGAACGGGCCGGGCGCCGGCTTTTTTACTTTCACCAGGTCAAACGAGATCGTCCGGTCGAAATATGACCGGAGTCCGCATTTGGTAAGGCGCTCGCAGGCATCCGGTGCTTCGGCATCGGTCACAATCACCATCGGGAGGCCAAGCTCCCGCACCGTTTTTATGGTCTGTTCGACACCCGGGTAGGGCACGATATGCCGGAGTTTCTCATCCGCATAGATCCGGCATACCTCATCGAACAGGCCGTCTGCCGGGATATTGCGGTCTGCCATGTACTGCCGGATATTCTCAGTGGACTCAAAGCCGTGCACACCGGAGAGGAAATACCGGAAAAGTTCGTTGCCGTCATCGTACCCGAGGTGGTTTACCACCTCTCCGCAGGCTGCGACCTGCGCAGCGACAAGGTCAAAGAGGGTATTGTCCATGTCAAAGAAAAAAGCGCGGACCGGCTCCCTTTCCAGTCTCTGCTGCACATAACGACGCGGCTGCACAGTTATATGTTGCATTTCCGGCGCTAAATCCTGATCGTTTGCGGCAGTCTTCTTCATATCGCCACAATTTTTTACCCGCTGTGCCAATACTTCCCTTAATTAAGGGCAGGCATCATGGAAGAGACCTATCTTGTCGAGATCCGGCTTGCCCGGACCCGGTGGAAGATCAAGGAACTGACCCGCGTTATTGCAGAAAAAGCGAAAGTTGTGGAATTTCGGGAACGCCACCCCCACATCACCCTCTACGGCCCGTTTACGCTTCCCGATGCCGGCAACAAATCCCTACTCCTTGACACCATTGCCGCCGCGGCAAAGAACTTAGGGGCACTCCCGTTCATGCTTGACGGCTGGGAATGCCGAAAGGGCATGCACGGTGGTGTTGTTGCCTTCTCTGTCCGCCCCTCCCCACGACTTGCCGGTCTTGTGCGCGAACTTGCCCGGACGCTCGCGCCATTTACAGAAAGCCTGAATGCCTGGGACGGCAGGCCGGATGAAAAATGGTTCCATGCCACAATAGCAAACCGGCTGCCAGCCGAAAAAGCGGAGGAGACCTTTGCCATGATGGAGCGGGAGGCCGCGGAATTTTCCGGGCAACCGCCGCGGGCAACCGCTGCCGAACGCATTGTATCCCTTATGCAACGGGCGCTCCTTTTGCACCGGCACTACACCGTACCGGTCCGGCCGGTCCTTCTCGATGATGCCGGCCTCCGGATCACGGTCATGCACAATGAAGATATTCTCGGGGAGTACGATCTCCTGCAGCAGCGCTGGCTCTCAGGGGACGAGATTAAAAGCCCGCTTGCCTGGCAGCAGTCCATGGCAGCCTACCGGAGAGCGGCCGGCTTTGAGCCTGCCGCACCGCTCCCGCACGCCCCGGACGATATCTTCCTCATCTCGGATTTTCACTTCGGACACGCGAACATCATCAGGTACTGTGCCCGCCCGTTCGTGGATACCGATCCCGATGAGATGGACCGGGTTCTCATTGCCAACTGGAATGCTTGTGTGGGAAAAAACGACCGGGCCTTTTTCCTTGGCGACCTCTCGTACTGGAAAGGCCGGATCCCCGGTTCTGCGTACCGCAGAAAGCTGAACGGCAGGATCACATTTGTCGCGGGAAATCATGATGCCCGACTGGAAGGAACGGTTCCTGAATATCGGCTTACCTGTGGGGGGCGGGAATTTCTGCTTGTCCACGATCCGGCCGATGCAGACCCGGCCTTTGGCGGCTGGGTTATCCATGGGCATTACCACAACAATGAGCTCGCCCGGTATCCCTTTGTCGATTTTCTTCACCGGCGCATTAATGTATGTGCCGAGGTTGTCGGTTGCGTCCCCGTAGGGCTTGCGGAGATCAACCGGATCCTTGACGGGCCTGAAGGCAAAAAGGGCACGTCCCTGCTGCTGCGCTATCCCTATGTGCAGTAACGTGCCCTGCCCCCACGCCAAAGTATATACTACGTGACACGAGATCATCAGCAATAAGGCGTTATACCATGTGGTTCGAACGCATTGTCTCCGAGGGGCTCGCGCACAACTCATGGATCTTCGGGACCGGGGGGGTGGCCGCGGTTGTCGATCCCCGGCGGGACTGCGAGGCATATCTCAATCTCGCGCGGGAGCACGACGCTGTGATCACGCATATCTTCGAGACGCACCGGAACGAGGACTACGTGACCGGTGGCCCGGAGCTTGCGGCACGCTCGGGCGCACAGATTTTCCATGGGGCACGGATGGCCTTTCGCTTCGGGACACCGGTACGGGAGGGCGAGCGGTTCATGCTCGGGCCGCTTTCCGTCCGCA
Source organism: Methanoregula sp. (assembly GCA_028705545.1). Taxonomy (GTDB): domain Archaea; phylum Halobacteriota; class Methanomicrobia; order Methanomicrobiales; family Methanospirillaceae; genus Methanoregula. Next base: position 8,361 of record JAQWDG010000018.1, read on the forward strand.
TTCTCGAAACCCCGGGCCACACGGAGGAGAGCATCACGATTGTCGTGGCAGACACCGAAGTCTCGGACGAACCTTATCTTGTCTTCTCCGGGGATACGCTCTTTTCTGGCGATATTGCGCGGACGGACTTCTTCGGGCAGGAGAGAAAGGCGGAGATGGCGGCAACAATCCACGACAGCATCACCAGAAAGATCCTCCCCCTCGGGAAGGGTGCGATCCTTTGCCCCGCCCATGGCGCCGGTTCGGTCTGCGGGGGCGACATTGCAGACCTGCCGATCTCGACCATCGGTTTTGAGGAACGGACAAACCCGCAGTTATTGATCGCAAAAGAGGAGTTTGTCGCAAAACGGATTACCGAGTCTCCCTACCAGCCCACGTATTTCCGGCAGATGGAACGGCTCAACAGGGACGGGCCGGCTCTCCTTGGTACGGTCCCCGCACCCCGACCGCTCCAGCCCGCAGAAGTGCAGGAAATAATCCGGTCCGGCTGCCAGATTGTCGATATCCGCTCCCCGACTGCGTTTGCCGGTGGCCATATTCCCGACAGTATCTCGATCTGGCGCGAGGGCCTCCCCGCATTTGCCGGCTGGGTGCTGACCTATGACCGGCCGATAGTCATCATTGATGATTTCAACTGCGAAGTCCAGCGTGCCCTTCCGCATTTTGTCCGGCTCGGTTTCGATAATGTGTACGGTTGGCTTGCCGGGGGATTTCCCGCATGGTTCCGTGCCGCGCTGCCGGTGGAGAGAACCGGGACCTGCACCGTGCAGGAACTATTCCAAAAGCAGGGGGAGAAGGATCTCTTCCTGCTCGATGTGCGGGACATCAAAAAGCGCATGGCGCAGGGCCATATCCAAGGCTCGCACCACATCTATACCGGTGAGATTCCGGTACGCATTGGCGAGATTCCCCGGGACCGCCCGGTCTATGTCTATTGCGATGCCGGCTATAAGGGAAGCCTCGCTGCGAGCCTGCTTGCCATGCGCGGGTACGATAAGGTAACCAATGTCCTTGGCGGGATGCAGGCATGGCTCCGTGCCGGCTTCCCGGCAGAACACTTGTAACTTCAATACCAGCAAGAATCTCGCGGACATTTGAGAAGGTTTATCATCTCTCTTTTCAGAATGCAGATTGTTGTGAGTTTATGGAGATTGTAAAGATCCCCAGGATGGAGAAGGTGGAGTACGACCGGCTCATCGAGAAAGGGTACATCTGCCGAATTGCTTTCCAGGGCGAAAAATATCCCTACATCGCCCCGTTCCTCTACGTTTTCGATGGTTCGTTCTTGTATTTCCTCTCGACAAAGTACGGCAAGAAACTGGAATATTTCCGGAAAAGCCCGCATGTCTCGGTGGAGATCGAGAAATACACAAAAGACCTCTCCTCGTACACGTTTGTCACGCTTCAGGGATATCTCGAAGAAGTCGAGGACTCCATCGAGAAAAAGATCATCCGCGACAAGTTTGTGGACCTGATCGTGGAGCGCAAACTCTCCTGCAACATTCTTGCAGCGCTCGGGCACTCGCCTGCCGATCCCCCGGCAAAGATTGCCGAAGAGGAGCGTTCCCTTGTCTGGAAACTGGTGGGCGTCCGCGATCTCGTGGCGCTGAAAAATCTGTAATTTTTTTTAGTGATATTTTGGTGCAGGGCAGCATTGCCTGCATAAGCGGGGGCTCATCGGTTTATGGGAAATTATCTGCAGGGCGAGCCCTTGCTCCCGCCTCCTTGCTCTGGGGGTATAACTAAAAAAGACCGGATGGATGCACCATTCTTGTGATATCCGCCTGATGGCGGGGCGGGCAGTGCTCGTCCCTCCATCTGCCCGCACGACATTAGCGGAAAAACCCGGATGTCTTGAAATTCCTACTTGGCTTCTCGTGTGTATCTCGGAACAGGTAATACCTCATCATCGCAATTGGGGGTTGCCGCAACGGCGGGGGCGACAGCCCCCGAGAGTGTCTGAATGATTTACAGACCATTCTTCGCTAAAGCCTTGTTTTTAACCGTGATTGCAGAAATCCCGGAGAAATATTATCAACTGATTTATTCCCCGATCTTCTCCATCATCCACCGGAGTTCATCAGGATCCTGAACCGGTGGCCGGCAGGTGTGGCCGCCGCAGAGGTAAGCGGTGGCCCGGCCGACAAGCATCGTGCGGCCACACGCACCCGGGATAAGTTCATCGATTGTGTCCCCGGCGCTTCCCGATGGCCGGAGGATTGTTATGAGCCCGGGCAGGTACCGGCTGTCTGCCGCAGCGATCAGGGCCCGGGTGTCCTCCGCAGCCGGGTCACCGGCAATTACGAGATCGATCCGCTCCGAATCGTCAGAAAACCGTACAAGCTCCGCAAGGTAGGCGGCCGTTGCTGCAGGAGCACGCTGCGCTGCACCGGCCAAAAACAATGAGCAGGCTTTCGCCGACGCTATCATATCCGGATCTTTGGTTATCCGGGCCAGCCAGGAAAGGGCGCCAAAGGCAGTGGCATTTGCCGAGGGATATGCGCCATCGTACCACTCTTTTTTGCGTGCGAAGAGTTCTCCTGCATCCCGAGCCACCGTGAAAAATCCCCCTTCATCCGGATCTTCATATTGTTCCCTGAGGATACGGGCAAACTGCAGGGCCTTTGTGAGATATGCCTGATTGAAGGTTGCCTCGTAGAGCGCGATAAGGGCTGCGATCACCTGCGCGTAATCGTCGGCAAAGGCCCGGACTGCACGGTCCCCGTCGCGGTACCGGTGGAAAAGCGTCCCGTCTTTGTCAGCAAGATTGTTCAGGAGAAAGTCCATCGCTGATTCTGCTGCCTTGGTGTATTCCGGTTCGTTAAATGCTCTCCCGGCCCGGGCAAGCGCCTGGCAGAAGAGTGCGTTTGTGTCCGCGAGGATCTTGTCGTCACGGGCGGGGCGGGCACGGTTTTCCCGGATCGCCCGGAGTTTTTCCCGGACCAGCCCGGGCAGGTTCTGGTCTGGCGGAGTGCTCCGCGAGAGGATGAAGCGGGGCTCTCCCCTATCGTGCCCGTTTTCCGGAAGAGGCGTAAGGGTGAAGAGGGACCCGGCCCCGGCAGCGGCAAGCTCTTCCTTTGTCCAGGTGTAATACGCGCCCTCGCCGCCGGGGCTGTCCGCGTCCTCAGCAGTGTAGAACGCTCCGCTCGGGTCGCTCAGGTCATGGAGGACATACGCAATGCATTCCCCGGCAATCGTGCGGAAGCGCTCTTTTTTTGTCGTCTCGTATGCTTCAGTGCACGCGAGTACGAAAAGCGCCTGGTCGTAGAGCATCTTCTCGAAGTGCGGGATGCGCCAGCCGGCATCGGTTGCATACCGGTGGAGCCCCCCGCCAATCTGGTCCCAGATCCCGCCGGCAACGATCGCTTCGAGCGTCCGCTCTGCCATGGAGAGGGCATCCGGGTTCTTCGCAAAATTCCCGTACCTGATTAAAAAGATGAGAACGTGAGGCGCCGGGAACTTCGGGGCGTTCCCAAACCCGGCGTTTTTTGTATCGAACTGCGCTGCAAGGACCCGATACCCGTTCTCCAGCAGCGCCCGGCCCGGTGTATCTGCTGCCGGCCGGAACGGAGGGGCACCGGCAAACGTGCTGATCTCTTCAGCGGAGCGGGCGATCTCCTCGCGGTTGTCGCGCCAGACATCCGCGATCCGTTCGAGGATTGCAATGAGCCCGGGCATTGCCGGTGTTGAATCCCGGGGAAAGTACGTCCCGGCAAAGAACGGCAGCTTGTCCGGAGTCATTATTATCGTGAGCGGCCAGCCGCCCTGCCCGGTCATCTGCTGGCAGACCTCCATGTACACGCTGTCGATATCGGGCCGTTCCTCCCGGTCGACTTTGATGCTGATGTAATCCCTGTTGAGGATCGCGGCAACACTCTCGTCCTCAAAACATTCGTGAGCCATCACGTGGCACCAGTGGCACGTGGAGTAGCCGATAGAAAGGAAGACCGGTTTATCCTCATCATTTGCGCGGGAGAATGCCTCGTCCCCCCAAGGGTACCAGTCGACCGGGTTGTGTGCATGCTGGAGGAGGTACGGGCTCTTCTCGCGGGCGAGCCGGTTTGCCGGCCGGGCTTTCTGATCCGGTATCGGTGCGCCAGGCATATACGTGAGGAATGGAGCGCTCTCCCTATAATCCTGCCGGAAGGAGCACTCCGCAGGCTTTTTGCCTGCTTGAGCCAGACCTATCTTTCGATGGATATCCTGTCGATGCCCGGGAACACGACATTTTTTGCCGTTATCGTTACCGGGATCGTTGTGATGGCACTCTCGCGGCTTCTCGATCATATCTGGGCGCACGTGCTCAGGGTCCCGTGGCTGTACCTTGCCGTGAGCGCTCCGGGTATCATCGTCCACGAGTGCGCACACATCCTCGGCTGCATTGTTACCGGTGCGCATATCACAAAAGTTGTTTTGATCTCAAAAGAGGGGGGAATGGTCTCGTACACGAAACCGAAGGTCCCGGTCATAGGAAACGTGATCATCAGCACCGCGCCGCTCTTTTGTCTCCCGCTCGTGCTTGCCGGTCTCTCATGGATCTTTGCCACGTATGCCGGCTGCCGGTTTTCATTAGCGCTCTCCGGGATCGAATCCGTCTCTTCGCTTGTCCTGCTCTTTTCGGCCATCGGGCAGACGCTTTATGATAATCTGGTCGCGTCATTCAACATCTGGTTCCTCCTCTACCTGTACCTTGTCACCAGTCTTGTCCTCTCAGTCGCGCCGAGCCTTCAGGATCTTAAGAATGCGGTTGCAGGCCTTTTTGTTCTCATCCTTGCCGGGTTCCTCATACTCTTTTCCGGGATCCCGGTCCTGACCAGCGCGTTCCTGGAACTTATCGGTCTGCTCGGGACCGGGCTTGCCATTGGTCTTGCTTTCGAATGCGTCGCGCTCGTGGTCACCCTTCCGTTCCTTCTCTTTTATAAGAAACCGGCATAAAAGACCCGGCCGATCAGCACGGTTAATCTCCCGTTACGGACAACAATATGCTGATGAAAGGGATGCCCGGCCACGATGCCGGTACAGCGGCAGAAAACGACAAGAATCTCACCCCGGGGATGCGGCAGTACCGGGAGATCAAGGCGCAGTACCCGGATGCAATCCTCTTTTTCCATATCGGGGACTTTTTCGAGACGCTCGAAGACGATGCGATCGTTGTCTCGCGCGAACTCGACCTCGTCCTGACCTCACGCTCGAAAAACGGCGACCAGAAGATCCCGCTTGCGGGAGTACCGCACCATGCGGGCGAGGGTTACATTGCCCGGCTCGTGGCAAAGGGATACAAGGTTGCAATCTGCGAGCAGCTGGAAGACCCGAAGACCGCCAAAGGTCTTGTGAAGCGCGGGGTCGTCCGCATCATCACGCCCGGGACCGTGATCGATCCTGTGATGCTCCCGTCCGCTGCCGCAGCCTACCTCATGGCCCTCTCCCCGGGTGAAAAAGGAGGAGACTGGGGAATCGCACTTCTTGATATCTCAACCGGGGAATTTTTCGTGCTCGCGCTTCCGGCTGAGGGCGTAACCGATAATATCCGCTCCGAGATCGCCCGCTACCGCCCGGCCGAATGCATCGTCCCCTCTTTTGTTGACGAAACGATCCGTGACATGCTCGCGAAAAACAGCGTGGTTGTAACTCCCTACGCGGACGACCGGTTCCTTTTTGACCGGGCGGCCCGTACGCTCATGGACCATTTCGGCGTTTCGTCTCTTGAGGGGTACGGCTGTGGAGGCATACCGGCTGCGGTTGCCGCTGCGGGTGCGGCACTTGCATACGCGGAGGAGACCCAGCAGTCCGCGCTCCCTCAGGTGAGTTCTCTTGCCACCCGCACGTCTTCGCAGGGCATGATGCTCGACGCGGTGACGCTGCGCAACCTCGAAGTGCACGAGTGCATCCGTACGGGGAGCAAAGGGGCCACGCTTTTTTCCGTGCTCGACCGGACAAAGACCCCGATGGGAAGCCGGCTGCTGCGCCGCCAGCTCACCCGTCCCCTCACGGATGTTGCGCAGATCGATGCACGGCTCGATGCCGTTGAATTCTTCGTAAACGACACGACCCTGCGCCTCTCGCTCAAAAGCCTCTTTTCAAAACACGCGGACATTGAAAGGATCACGGCCCGGATCGCGTACGGGAACGCCGGGCCCCGGGACCTTGTCGCGCTTGCCGATTCCCTTGCAACATTCCCGAAAGTAAAAAAAATCCTGTCTGCCCCGGCTGGCGGGACGCAGCCGGCAAACATCGCCGCAGCCCGGGACCAGATACAGGAGCAGCCGGAGATTATCGCGCTCCTCGAACGGGCAATTGTGGACGAACCGCCCGCACTTGCAAAGAACGGCGGCGTCATCCGGCCAGGCTACTCAAAGGAACTCGATGAGATCAACGGTGTCCTGCATTCCGGAAAAAGCTGGATCGCGGAGCTCCAAACGCAGGAGCGGGAGAAGACCGGGATAAAATCGCTCAAGATCGGGTACAACCGGGTCTTCGGGTATTACATCGATGTGAGCAAAACAAACCTCTCCCTTGTCCCGGAGCGGTACGAGCGGCGGCAGACCACGGCAAACGGGGAGCGGTACACGATCCCCGAGCTCCGGGAAAAAGAGGCGCTCATCACAAACGCCGACGAGCGGGTGCTCGCACTCGAACGCTCGCTCTATGCAGATCTTATCGATAAGCTCCGCGAAAAGATCCCGGAACTCCAGCAGGCCGCTGCCGGGATCGCAACACTCGATGTCACCGCTGCCCTTGCGGATGTTGCGCAGGCGTACGATTACTGCCGCCCGCAGCTGGACCATGGCGATGAGATTGTCTGTCGGGACGTGCGCCACCCGGTAGTCGAGCAGTCCCTTCCCGGGGGATTTGTGCCAAACGACTGCGACCTCTCGGGCCATGGAACCCAGATTATGATCATCACCGGCGCGAACATGGCCGGGAAATCCACGTATATGCGCTCGGTCGCACTCTGCTGCATCATGGCCCAGGCGGGAAGTTTTGTTCCGGCCCGGGCGGCCCGAATCGGGATCATCGACCGGATCTTTACCCGGGTCGGGGCATTCGACGACCTTGCAAGCGGCCAGAGCACGTTCTTTGTCGAGATGCTCGAACTCGCCAACATCTTAAACAACATGACCGACCGGAGCCTTGTGATTCTCGACGAAATCGGGCGCGGGACGAGTACGGCGGACGGCTGCTCGATTGCAAAGGCCGTGCTCGAATACCTGCACGGGAAATCGGCAGCCGGCCCAAAGACGCTCTTTGCCACCCATTTCCACGAGATCATCGGGGCCGAAGGGGAAATGAAAAGGGTGAAGAACTACCATTTCGCAGTGCAGGAGACAAAAAAAGAGGTAGTGTTCCTGCGAAAGCTGATCCCCGGCGCAACTGACAAGAGTTACGGTATCCACGTTGCCCGGCTCGCGGGGATTCCAAGGAAGGTGACCGAGCGGGCCGATGTGCTGCTCGAAGAATTCTTAAACCGGGCAACCGGCCCGGGCACAAAAGCGCAGCGCTATACCCAGCTTCTGCTCGTAGACGACAGCATGCCGGCCCATACTACGCCAAAGGAACCGGACCCGGTCCATGTGGAACTTGCCCGCCTTACTCCGGATGAGATGACGCCGATACAGGCCCTTGCAAAACTTGCCGAGCTTAAACAACTGGCAAAAGATAATGGCGGGGAGGAAAAACAGCCATGAGCGGAGAGGCAGGCCCGAAGATCCGCATGCTCGATACCGCGACCGTTAACAAGATCGCAGCGGGCGAAGTGGTGGAGCGCCCGGCATCGGTGGTAAAAGAACTCGTGGAGAATGCGATTGATGCCGGTGCCCGCACGATAAAAATCGATATCACGTCCGTGCAGGGCGGGATATCGGCAATCCGCGTGACCGATGACGGCTGCGGGATGTCACCGGCTGATACGGAACTTGCCTTTGCCCCGCATGCAACGAGCAAGATTGCAACAATCGACGATATCACGGCAATACATACCCTCGGGTTCCGGGGCGAGGCGCTCGCAAGCATAGCCGCGGTGGCAAAAGTGACGCTTGTCACCCGGGAGCGCTCGGGCGCGGCACTTGCCGGGACAAAGCTCGTGGTGCTCGGCGGGAAAATAATTGAAAATGGAAGTACCGGGGCGCCGGAGGGGACGAGCGTGCTTGTCGAAGAACTCTTCTTCAACACCCCGGCCCG
>JAQWDG010000187.1 GCA_028705545.1 Methanoregula sp.
ACAGGACCGCTCTGCATATGAAAGAGTACGAGGGCAAAAAGCCGGCTCTTGTCATAGGCGGGACGGCTCAGGATTTTCTGGGCGAGTACATGGCAGGAGGGACAGTCATCCTCCTGGATCTCAAAGGCCAGGGCCACAGGGCGAACTTCATAGGATCAGGTATGCATGGCGGGACCATATATCTGCGGGGCTTAGTTAACCGCTCGCAGGTGAGCGAACAGGTGGAGATCTCACCGATTGATGAAGCCGATCGGGGGATTTTAGACCAGTATGTGTCCGGTTTCATTGAAAAATTCCCTGATCTCGAACTGATTCCGGAAGAGGTCCTAAAAGATGATTTCGTCAAGCTCATCCCGAGATCAAAGAGGCCCTATAGCGATCTATATACATACTGAGAATTTGACGAAATAGCTGTTAGTATAACTGCCAGGATATCTGATAGGAAATTTGCTGTTAGGTTGTTGGAGGTTAGGAATGGCAAGAGCACTTGTTCCAACGGTCTGTCCGTACTGCGCCGCAGGCTGCGGATTTTTCATCGCAGTCCAGAAGGGGCGCGCTTCGGGGATCGAATACATGCCGGATCACCCGGCAAGTGAGGGGGCTCTCTGCTCCAAGGGAAATGCCGCTTTGGAGATCCTCGATCATCCCGACCGGCTTCGAACTCCACTGAGGAGGAAAGGAGATGACTGGGAGAGGATATCCTGGGATGAAGCACTGGACTTGGTGGCAAAAGGCCTGGATAGGGCTCTGAATAGTTATGGGCCGGATAGCATCGGCTTTTTGTCCTCCTCTAAATGCAGCAACGAGGAGAACTATCTCTTCGGGAAGCTGGCCAGATATATTGGCTGCAGGAATGTGGACAGCTGTGCCCGGCTCTGTCATGCCCCTTCAGTTGTGGGGCTGAACCGCACCTTGGGCGCAGCAGGAATGACCAATCCCATTTCTGACATCGCCAACTCAAAGTGCATCTTTATCATTGGATCGAACCTTGCCGAAAACCATCCAGTCCTCTCCCGCTGGGTCCACCGGGCTCGTGATGCAGGGGCGACGGTAATAGTCGCCGATCCCCGCCGGACTCATACCACCTGGATGGCGGATACCTTCCTTCCTCTGAAGCCGGGAACAGATGTGGCTCTGCTCAACGGCCTGGCCCATGTGATCATTAAAGAGGGACTGGTCAACAGATCCTATATAGAAGAGCATACACGGGGCTTTGTGGATCTGGTGGCGGCAACGGTCGAATATACCCCAGAGAGGGTGGCTGACGTAACGGGCGTTCCTGCCGGCGATATCGTCCAGGCGGCACGATCTTATGCCACATCCCCTGCCTCGGTTATCCTCTATTCCATGGGAATCACCCAGCACACCATCGGAACGGATAATGTTCAGGCCATTGCCAACCTGGCCCTGATCTGCGGCCAATTGGGCAGGGAGGGAACAGGAGTCATGCCTTTGCGCGGCCAGAATAATGTGCAGGGTGCCTGCGATATGGGTGCACTGGCCGAGTTTTATCCCGGCTACAAGAAGGCAGACAACCCGGAAACGCTCAAGCTCTTCGAGGCCGGCTGGGGGATAGAGGGACTTCCTCTGGGAAGAGGGTTCACTGCTACAGAGATGATCGAGAGGGCAGGAGTGGGCAAGCTTCGGGCGATGTACATCATGGGAGAGGACCCGGCAAGCTCCGAGCCCTGCAGCCAGAATGCGCAAAAAGCCCTGGAGGCCCTGGATTTTCTGGTGGTGCAGGATATCTTCATGACTGCAACCGCAAAGCTTGCTGATGTTGTTTTGCCTGCAGCGGTCTGGGCGGAGAAGGAGGGGAGCTACACCAGCACTGAAAGAAGGGTCCAGTGGAGCTCGAAAGCCATCGAGCCGCCGGGAAGCGCCCTTTCGGACCTGGATATCATCTGCCGGGTTGCCGGCCGGATGGGGTTGGATTTCAGCTATCCTGATGCGGAATCGGTTTTGGCGGAGATCAACCGCCTGGTGCCCCAGTATGGCGGAATAACCCGGGAGCGTCTGGATCTGCATGGCCTGGTCTGGCCCTGTCCCGATTCCAACCATCCTGGAACGCCCATTCTTCATGTCGGGGGATTCAAGCTGGATGGTGGCCGGGCGGCGATTGTGCCGGTTCAATACCGGCCGCCGGCAGAGCCGATAAGCTCTGGGTATCCATTTATCCTCACCACCGGGCGGGTGGCAGTTCATCATAACGCCGGGTCCATGACCCGTCGCAGTCCATCCCTTCAAAAACGCGAGCCGGATCTCTTCTTAGAGATCAATCTAAAGGATGCTCAAGAGCTGGATGTGGCTGATGGAGATGAGGTGACTGTGGCCTCATCCCGAGGAGAGACAGTGGCGGTGGCAAGGCTCACAGATGGGATGAAAAGAGGGGTGGTGTTCATGCCTTTCCATTTCCCAAGAACCAACCTCCTGACCTCTGAATTTACCGATGACGAGGCTTGGATACCTGAGTTCAAGGTCTCCGCATGCAAGATCACCAAGAGGGATTAGATGCCAGTTTATGTTGATATCAGCAGATGTATAGGATGCCGGTCCTGCGAGGTGGCCTGCGATCGGGTGCATGGTGGCAAAGGGCATGTGAATGTTCATTTTGTAGGAAGTCTAGCATCAGTTCCGGTCTTCTGCCATCACTGTGAGGAGGCCTGCTGCACCATGGTTTGCAGTACCGGAGCCCTGCATAAAGAGGGGGATAAAACGGCCTTTGATGTGGATAAGTGCACTGGCTGCGGCCTATGCCAGCTTGCCTGTCCATTTGGGGTGGTCTGGACGGACAAAATCGCCCATAAATGCGATCTGTGCTCGGGCCAGGAGATGCCGACATGTGTTATGACCTGTCCAGCCAATGCCCTGAGTCTTGATTTTGATCTTGCCAGCCGCAGGGCTCGCAACCGTGCGGCCATGTTAATCGCCCGGGGAGGTAGAGCATGATAAAGGTCGATAGAGGAATGTGTCTGGGCTGCCTTTCCTGCTCCAATGTCTGCCCCAACCAGAACATCGTCCGGACAGATACTAACGAATCCAGAACCGTTCACTGGAAGAGGTGCAAAGAGGAGTGCGATCTGTGCGTCGAGTTCTGCCCGGCCAAAGCACTGACTCTTGTGCCCTATGATGAGCTTGTCCCAGAGTCCGAGGTCTCCTTTGAGCTGGTGGCCTGCAGGGTCTGCGGATCACGCTATGCCACCTTGCCCATGTTGATGAAGGTTGAGGCTTCCCTTCCCGCAGGGATGCAGGAGGATGCCAGCGGCCTGGAATGGATCCGAATCTGTTCCCAATGCCGGCGGGATATTGAGGCGGAGAAGGCGGCCGGACAGGTAATGAAGGATAGAAAGAGAATTAGCCCCTGAAGGAGTATCCGATTCGCTCCTTCTGGCTGGTTTTATCCTCTGTCTTGCCTAGTCCACCCTGATCGTCAGGCCTACATTGTCCACTTTGGTCTCTACGGCGATCTCCAAGCCCAACGGTTCGATAATCTTCGCCACCTCATCCCGGCTGCGTTCGGTGACTATGGCGATGGAAGGTCCAACCGAGCTCATCCCCACGAACTCCAGGTCGGCATCTCGCAGAATGCTCATGTAGCGGTAGATCTCAAAGCCGTGATGCTCCACCTCGGCTCTCTTCGAGCCCCGAAACTCTATCTCCCAGATTGTGTCGCCTATCTTTCTCAGGTCGCTTTTCTCCAGCGCGGGGATGAGGTCCATGAGCATCAGATAGGCTTTTAGCTCCCGGTCCTGATAATCCAGGTTCCTGGCCCGGTTCATGAGCAGATCGAACTCCGAGCGGCCAGCAGAGGAGACGATGGTGGGGGGGATGGTGATGAAGACGTTCTTCCCTTCGGCAAACCGGTGCTGGTAGACCAGGGCCAGCTCGTCGCCGGTAATTACCATGCCTCCGTAAGTTGCTGCCGCTGGAC
>JAQWDG010000188.1 GCA_028705545.1 Methanoregula sp.
CGGGAGCATCCCCGTCCCGGGTACCCACGTAACAGCAGTACCCGGTCAGACCTATGGGAAAACAAAAAAAAGGTGTGAGACCGTTAATAATTCTCGTAGACCTGCCCGGCAATACTACCGAGATCCGTACCCACGGAATCCGCAGTGACATTGTCCGTGAGCCGGACATTGTTGACGTACTCGGCAAAGACAAGCCGTTTCCCGCTCTTTGTATCCACATAGCCGGCAAGGCCTTTTGAAAGCAGGACATTGTCACCGTTTAACGGGTCCGGGTAATTGTAGGTGCCGGTCTTTGCGTACACGTGACCGCATGCCGGGTTGTCGTTCGCGCAATGGTTGACGGTCGAACCGTCGACACCAAGGATCGGCTGGGCTTTGACAAACCGGTCGGCATACGGCTGCCTGCTCATGATGGTCAGTAGTTCTGCAACCGTACGCGGAGAAACATGGTCCACGCGGTCCCCGCCCGCGCCGTCGCCAAGCATCGCGCCGGTCGTATCGAGGCCCAGAGACCGCAGCACGTTGCCTTCCTTTGTCATACCGTCAGCATAGGTCGTCTTATTCTCCGCAAGGGCAAGCAGCATGATGTAGTAGTTGGCATGCATGTTCTGCGAGACCTTCAGAGTCAGCTTCACGTCCTCGGCAAGCGGCGGAGAGGTAAGATGTGCCACTTCTTTTGCGCTGCCGTAACTTCCCGCTGCCGGAAGTTTTGTGGCAGGGTTATCACCGGTTGCCGATGCAGCAACCGTGACACCCTGGCGTTTTAAGGATTCGATGAAGAGCGTGCGGGCAAAGACGGCGGGGTTCGTGACCGCTGCCGTGGTGTTGACCGTCCCGGCATCGGCAGCGATTGTGCCGACGAGTATGATTGTTCCTGCTTCTTCACCGGCATCGAGTGCGGTCGCGGAACCGGCCGGGCCGGTGGTTGCCCGGTTGTCAAATTTGTACAGGGAGGTCTGCGGCCGCATTACAACAGACGGTGCGGAGCCGGGTTTACTTGGCGTGACGCTTAAGTCCACCAGGTTGTCGTTGATGACAACTGGCGAGAGGAGCGCCATGAATTCTCCCTGGACATTGGTAAACAGGCGGTCGTCAATCACTACATCGGAGACTTTTGTAATGCCTGCCGCTTTTACCTGCCGTGAGAGGTTGTCGAGGCCGGCAAGGGGATCGGTTGTCGTGAGGCCGGCCCCTGACTCGGAATGATCGGTATTGGTAAACTCAATGGTCCCATCGGGGAGTGTGCGCCCGCCCATGGTCGTGTCGCCTTTTGCAACGAGCACGAGGTTTCCGTCAAGGATCCCATCCGCACCGATTGTTCCCACGGCATAGACCGGGGTCGTCGTCCGGTAATCGGGTCCGAGCGTTGCAAGGACCGCAGACGATGAGAAGAGTTTTGTCGTTGAGGCCGGTGCAAACATCTCGTCTGCGTTCTTTTCGTACAGCGTCTGGTTTGTTGCCGGGTCGACAACGATTAAGCCCCAGCTCGCATGGGAGTACTGCGGCGCCGAAGTTATCGTCGTGAGGTTTTTCTCCAGTGCAGACGAGCCGGCTGAAGTCTTGTCTGCAGTACCGGAGCACCCGGCAGACGCAATAATCAAAACAAGCAGAAGGCTGATGATTGTGCCGGCCATACACCGGCGGCAGGATTCAGGAGTCATACAATCAAACAGGATCTCGTCTTTTATCAGGGATAAGTTATATGAAATGTTTTTGCACTTCCCGGATGCACGGGAAGGAGCACCTGTCCTGTATCTGTCATGATATCCCGTTAAAAACACAAACCGCAGATTTTTTAACAACCGCTCGGCCAAGTATCGTTGTTAATATCATGTCCAGAAAGATCATCCCTGTCCTGATCCTTATCGCTGCTGCTCTTCTTCTTGCTGCGGGATGCACCCAGCCGGCAGCGGAAAACCGTTCAGCCGGAAAACTTGACGGCTTTGACGCTTTTGTCACCCAGAAGATGACAGAATACGAAGTCCCGGGCGCCGTCGTCGGTATCGTCGATAACGATTCTGTTGTGTACTTAAAAGGGTTCGGCGTCCGCGAGATCAATAAATCCGGAAAAGTGGATCCCGATACCCGGTTCCAGATCGCATCGGTCACCAAGTACATCACCGCACAGGCAATTGGAACGCTCGTCGATGAAGGAAAACTCACCTGGGACACGCCGGTCGTGACCTACATGCCGGGCTTTAAGTTAAACGATCCCTACGTGAGCGAACACGTCACGCTCCGGGATCTGCTCGCCCACCGGACCGGATTAAAGGAGTACGACGGGGATACGCTGGGCCGGCTCGGGTACTCCAACAGCGAGATGCTCGAACGGATGCGGTATCTCAACCAGACGTACGGGTTCAGGGAACGATATGCGTACTCGAATGCCGGGTATTTCATTGCCGGGGAAGTTGCGGCAACGGCGGACCACAAAAGCTGGGAGAATCTTACCGATGCCAGGATAATACGGCCGCTCAACATGACCCGGTCGGGTGCGCATCCCGAAACCCTGTACCTCGATGACAACCATGTGGTTGCCCACGGTGGCAGCGAGGGGAATGTCACCGTCATCCCGCTCGAAGAGGCAGCGTTCCCGGCCGGCGGCCAGGTCGTCTCCACCGGTCGGGACATGACCCAGATCCTGCGGATGATGCTCAATGACGGTTCGGTCGACGGGAGGCAGGTTCTCACACAAAAGACCGTCTCTGACATCCATGCGGCAAGCATGGTTGCCGGGCGTGACGGTCCCCTGGGAGATCCCAACGGTGCAGTCTGCCTCGGCTGCGATGCGTATTCTTTCCTTGGTGAGCGGGTCATCGAGAAGAACGGGGCGCTCGAAGGCGTCCGGGCAATCGTGATCCTCATCCCGGACAAAAAGGTCGGTCTCGTTGTCATCGCAAACAAACAGCTGACGGTATTTCCCGAAGCCGTACGGGACGAATTCCTCGAACGCTACATTGGGAGGAGCGGTGTCGATTTGCAGGCACGCGAGAAACTCAACCAGAAGGGATGGTATTCCCTTATGAAAAACATGGATGTTCCGGCCGAAATAAAACCTGCAATAATCCCGGTATCCGCGATTGCGGGGTCGTATACAAGCAACCTGTATGGCACGATGATCATAAAAGAGGGTCCGGACGCCGGGAACATGACCGTTCTTCTCGGCCCGGCAAAATACCCGGGTACCCTCGTACACCAGACGAACGATACCTGGTACCTCTCGTGGCCGAATCCTGACGATGCAGTCAGTTATCTCACGTTTACTGCAAATTCATCGGGGACGGTTACCGGCTTTACGTCCAGTGACTACGGGCCGTTTACCCGTGCCTGAACCAGCCCGACTCTTTTTTTCCCGATGGATCCTGCCCTTGGTTTTAGACGGTTGTTCCGGCCTGTCGCAAAATAAAAATCAGTGAATTTATCAGGTGTTACACCAATTTCCGGATGTTTTCATCATGTCCCGGAAGATCGCGTTTCTTTTCATCACATTTGTCATTGCTGTCATCCTTGCTACGGGATGCACCCAGACCTCGCAGGTCCCCGATGACCGGCAACCGGCTACGACAACCCTGCCAGTCACGATCACCGTCCCGTTCGGTCCTGTCCCGGTCGAGAGCACGAATGGCGTCAACATTGCCTACGAACTGGAATTTTCCGGTATGGAGAACCAGTCGTTTGCACCGGAAACAGTAGAAGTCCTCGATGCGGACTCAGGAAAGATCCTCTACTCCCCGAACGCTTCGGTCCTTGGCCGGACCGCGTACCCTGCATCGGTCCCGCCACCGACCGCGTCCGAACTGCAGAACGGTACGGCAAAACTTCAGAAACCCCGGATCTCGATCTGGTTTGTTGTCAACCCCGATACTGTGCCGGACCGGCTCATACACCGGGTCACCTTTAACCGGACGGCCGGGGGCCTCACACCGCT
>JAQWDG010000189.1 GCA_028705545.1 Methanoregula sp.
AGCATCCCCCCCTCCCTCTCCGGCGATCTACCCTCCGCCGTACAAGATCCCCTCCCTCCAACCCCCAACAACGCCCCCGATATCCAGAATCCAACCCTCACAAAACCGCCTCAAGTTGGACGACGACCGCAAGATCCGCCACATCCGCCCCGACCTCTCCGTCAGGGCCCTGGACTGGACCGTAAAGAACCCTGTGCCGACCTTCGCCTCAGTATTCGGCACCGGCAAAACCCCGAAACTCGATATTAAACTCCCGGAGTTCAAATTATGAAGCGATATGCGATCATAGTGCTGGCCCTCTGCCTCATCGCCCCGGCGGCAGCGTGGCAGGAGGATTTCCAGACCGGATCAGCGCCCGGGTGGACGACCTCCCTCGGTAGCGTTGGTGCCTGCTCGGTCGTACAGAACCCCTATTCCGACACATACTCATTATATTTCACGCACTCGGGCGGCGATAGCGCGTACTCGTACCCCGCCGCATATGTGTACGCAAACCCCCAACAAGAGTTCAACTATTTTGCCTTCACCAGCCTGTCGCTGGCGAGCAACGGTGGCGATCCGAAGATTATCTTCTACAATAGTGCAGGCAGCGTAGTAGGAACATCTCCGATCCTCAGTACATGGCTTGGGAGCACCCCCAAACGGGTTGAGATATTCCGGGACGGATCTACAGCATATGTTTGGGTGAATGGGGTCTCCGTCACCTCGTTCTCCGTCAGTGGTCAACCCTACAACGTCGCGTTTTACACCGCCGCGTCATGGGGGCACTCCGCTCAGTGGCGCATCGATGATGTCGTCGTCGGCACCACCGAGCCGGATATCCTCGCCCTCCCCCCCGAGGGATATTTCGTGATGGAGCACCCGACGAATCCGGGGCTGAACGGCCTGTACGACGGGAGCGGGATGCAAATTTCCGCCACTAATATGACCGTCTCCTACGGCGTGAAGACCGACGCCTGGGGCGCAAACTACCCGGCAGAAGGGGTCTATCAGCTCCGGTTCAAGAACGTCGGTGACATCCTCCCCGCCAAAGTCATCAACCTGAACATGGCCACCCCGCAGGGCCGGGCGCGGCTCGATCTGCAAGAAGTCTTCTTCGACAACGAGGACGCGGAGTACGGATGGTACACCGCGCAGCTGTACCGGGACGAGGTGCTGCTCGATCAGCAATGGTTCGGCTACTACAACGGCGGCGGCTCAATCGCGTTTGGGGAAGACGCGTACGTCTCGTCCCAGACCGCGACCATCTCGCACACCATCACCTACTTCACCTTTGGTGAGTTCGAGTACCGGGGACAGGTCATCGACCTGCAGGGCACCGAAAAAGAGTCCTGGTCGATCACCTCCGCCAGCGGATCGCACCCCATCGACCTCACCGACTACACCACCGGCACATATGTGGTCCTCCTCCAGGCCACCGACCGCGACACCGGCGACGAATACGTGTTCGCAGCCGACACCGCCACCGTGAATCAAGAGGTCTGGGTCAACGGCACGGCCTACAACGCCGAGACCGGAGCCCCGCTCTCCGGGGTCACGGTCACGATCCAGCAGCTTGACGCCACGGCCACCAACGTGACGATCGAGGACGGCAGTTATGCCGCCGTTACCGGCCTGTACACCGACAACGCGATCAGCGTCAACGCATCGGCCACCAACTACACACACAGCAACTTCACCTTCACACCGCTGAGCCACGGGCTCAAGACCGTCAACCTCTACCTTGTCCCGACAACCCCGACCTTCAGCGGGACGGCCATCGGGGGACTGGTCTACAACACGCCCTACCGGCAGGCAGTCGGGGGAGCAACCGTCACCATCGAAAACGACACATGGAGCGCCACGAACACCACCAACAGCGCCGGATACTACCTCTTCGAGGATCTGGTCGAGGACGGGACCTACACCGTTAGCTCCACGCAGACCGGTTACCAACCCTCAACGGAGTACACCGCGACCGCCGGCAACGCCACCTTCACGCCGCAGGATATCCAGATGGAGGGCATCTATTCCCTCACGCTGGAGCTCCGGGACGCCACCGACCACAGCCTGATCGACACCAGCCTGACCGTCGAGGCCGGGAGTGCCACAAACACCACCACTGCCGGCCAGACGATGTTCCATAACCTCGATTACGGGATCGTGACCGTCACGGTCTCCGGAAACGAGAACTATTACGGCACATCAGAGAACGTCCTGGTCGAGGAAGACACCACTGAGACGATCTACCTCACCCGCAAGACCGAGGGCACCCCGTTTGCCTACCCGCCGCACAACGTCAAGTTCGTGGTGAGGAGCGCCTTCGGCGGCCTCGTCGAAGGCGTCACCGTGGAGGCCACCGGCTACGAGACCACTATGGGCGAATGGTCGTGGCTCTTCGACATACTCGGCATCGACTACGAGACAACTCAGATCCACAACCAGACAATGAGCGGCACCACTGGCAGCGACGGCGCGATCGACTTCATGATGATCGAGGCCATCAAGTACCGGGTCACGCTCATCAAGGAGGGCGAGGTTAATACAACCTGGGAGGGCTACCCGAAAGATGACCATTACGAGATCTGGGCCAGCGATATCGGATCGGCCTGGTTCGAGCACGGCTATAACCCGCTCGAGACAGTGAACGTCACCATAGCCGGCACCACCGCCGACGAGACCTCAGCAACCCTCACCATCTACTACAACGATACTCTCCTCGAGACGACCACCGCGACGGCCTACCTCAACCAGACGCACATCAACGGCACCGAGACCGCGATCGACTCGCACACCGAGACCGACGACGCCTGGAACCATACGTTCACCATCGCCGGCGACCACCGGGGCGAGAGCTACGTCGTGCGGCTCCGGGCGGCCCACGAAACCTTCGGCAACATCTCCCGGGATTACGGCGTCCACTACAAACCCGCCCCGATCTCCCTCGGCCTGCCGGAGGACCTCCTCCTCTACGGCGCGATGGGGATCCTGATATTCACCGCGCTCTTCTTTGGTCAAACCAGTGTCGGAGCGGGCTGTATCATCGTCGCCCTCGAAGGCTGGCTCTTCTTCTGGATGGGCTGGTGGCGGGACCTCGGCAGCGAGTACGCGGTCGGCACCGTGCTCGTTATCATCACGTTCGTGGCGTTCCTCGTCAACGTGATGCACCGCAGTAAAAAGGAGCGATATGCATGATGCTCTATAAAATTATGCTGGCCCTCTTCGTCTTCGGCCTTGTCGCCGGAGCCCTGAACGAGGCGGGAATCTACACGACCGCGATCCCCGGCAGTGATGTAAGTATCTCGGCCGCCGATGTGGAGGACTTCGCCGGCAGCGGCGGGGACGGACTGAACATCTTTTACATCTACTCAGGGGTTGCCGCAGCGGCCCGGGTGCTCGGCGGCGCAATCCTCGCCTGCATCACGATCCTCCCCCTCCTCTCGCAGTTCCAGGTCCCCATCTGGCTCGGCATGATTGTGCAGGGACCGATCTGGCTCGTGACGATATGGGGACTGTACCAGTTCCGCAGCGGCTACCAGACGCAGGGGATGGACTGATGCGGCGCTCGGCCCTCGCCCTCCTCCTCGGCTGCCTCCTGCTCGTCGCGGGAGTCTCGGCGCTCGACGGCTACGACTATTACCAGACGATCGAGTACGCCGCCTGCGACCAGGAGATCTATCAGCAGGACATCGTGATCCACCGCAGCACCGGCACCGCGTACAACGAGACCGCCGGCGGGCTGGAGGTCTGGCACATCTATGTCGGGGACCACTGCCGGGAAGATTACGGAGATATCCGATTTACGAACAGCACCGGGGCAGAGCTCGCGTATTATCTCTGGCCGGACTACTCGAGCGAGAGCGCCCGGTTTGCCGTGCGGCTGGAGGGGGCGGACACTGCCGGAGAGGTAACAGTAT
>JAQWDG010000190.1 GCA_028705545.1 Methanoregula sp.
GCGGCATCGTCGCGGACATCGTCCCGCTGGCTCTCGATAATTACCCTGCAGTCAGCAATGTGCCCGATACGCGAATCCGGGTTGGAGGTGATCAGGCAGATATGAGCGCCGATCTCCTTTCCGGTTTCCGCTATATCTGCGATGGATTTGGTCTTTCCGGACCCGGAAAAGACTACGATTGCATCCCCTTTCTGGACCGCCGGCGTGATGGTCTCCCCGACAACGTATGACTGGAGGCCGAGGTGCATGAGGCGCATGGCAAAACTCTTTGCAACAAGGCCCGACCGGCCGGCACCCATAACGTAGATCCGTTTTGCCTGCAGGAGCTGGTCGATAAAGGCATCCACATCCTTATCAGATATCGCTGTCGAGATGGCCCGGATCTTCGAGGCCATCAATTGCATCATTTCCTGAACCCTGTGATTTTCCATCCTTCTCAATAGGAATGGTGCTATCCCAAACTAGAAGAGAATTTCGTACAAAAGGCATATCCGGGATACCGGAGTGCCCTGTTTTTTTTAAAAAAAGGGAGAGGGGTTAATTCTCTAACGGAGTATAGCGGATGACTTCCCCGCAGGTTGCAAGTTTCCCGTTTTCCAGGACCGAGATCGTGCCATGGCCTCCGCAGATCCGGCACCGCTTCCCTTCAGGGGCAAGCGCCCGGTCCGTCTCTGCTGCCAGTTCAAGGAGGGCGCGGCGTTCCTTTCGTGCAAGCTCGCTGTCCACGTTGACCGAGGTGACAAGGAAATCGGCAAGGGAACTGTAGTCCGCCCGCTCCTTTGTCAGGCTCGAGAAGTTGATCACCGCGTCCGCGGTAAAGAGCAGGCCTTCCTCTGCGGAGAAGAGATAGATCTGCCCGAACGTATGTCCTCCAAACCCTTCGAGGATCTCAAGTTCCAGGTCGCCGATCCGGATCGTGTCCAGCACCGGGAAGATGGAACGCATTTTCGTGCCGGCGGGCGGAAGGCAGGCGATCTCCTTTGAAGAGTTGAACTGAGAGAAGCAATTGATCATCTTCGTGTAGAACGCCTCGAGGACCGAGTGCTCGTTCCGCGAACCGCATGCCCGGTTGTTGGTCTTTATGATATCGCGCGTGCCGGAGTGCATGATCCCCGGGACCGGGAAAAATCCCCCGCCGCCGCAGTGGTCGGCATCCGCATGGCTGATGATCACCCGGGAGACGGTACGTTCCGTCCCGATCCCGAACCGGGCAAACATCTTCATGATATCGGCGTGGTAAATACCGTACCCGGTATCGATCATCAGCGTTTCACCGGGAGCGGCAATCACGTAGATGCTGCCGCCGCAGGGAGGCTGGAAGCAGTATACCGTAATCTCTTTGGTAACGGCAAGTTTCTGTACGTCTGCATAAAATCCGGCCCCGGTCGTTGCCCGCAGGGTCCGCCCGGTCAGTAAAACGCTGTCGAAGACTTTGCGGGGATCGTTTCCCCGGTTTGTGAGTTCCTGGGCGATATGGTTGGTGTCGGCCAGAAACGAGAGGAGATACTCGTTTTCCGATTCCCCGATCAGGTCCCGGAACTCCTGTGCCAGCCGCACGTAGAATATGGTGTCGTCAAGGTGCCTGCCCGTGGTATCGTATTCGAGGATCTCAAGCTGGTAGCGGGACTTGAGTTCATCGAGCAGGTGCTCGATCGCGGCCGGGTTATCCTGGTTCAGGCTGACGGTGAGCCGGTCCGGGTACCTGCCCGAATCGTCAAAATCGATGTACCCGATATTTGCCCCGGACACCGAGATATAGTTCAGGAAGGTGCAAAGCGAACCGGATTTGTGTGGCAGGTGAACGAAAAACTTCAGGAAACTGACCGGTTTTAGCGAGGTCTGGAGGTACCCGACACGTTCCAGATCGCCGGTAATCCGTGCATAGGCTTCGTCCGATGCCGTGACTTCATAAAAGACGGTACAGGGATCGATTCTCCGGTCGTACTGGATGCGGTTGATGTTGCCATCGTATCTTTTGATGATATCGGCAGCCCGTTCCAGCGAACCGGGTTCATCCGGCATATGAGCTATGAATCCAAACTTCTTCACGATTCCATGCCCCGATTGCAGGATCAGGATTGGATGCAGGATCATTATAATTTATGGCCGGGCCGGGAAAAAGGGTCCCTGGCACGTTCGCTTGTCAAACGCTAAAAAAGGGATTGGTTATTTCCGGTGCGAACGGACGGCAACGAGGCACAGGGCACCGATGATACAGCCAAAGACAGCTGCAAACGGGGAAAGGGGAATGCTCGACGGGGATTTTACCATCTCCGGGGATATTTCCGTGGCCTTTCCTTCAGAGACCGTGATACCGATCGAACAGGGCAGGTACCCCGGAGACCGGATCTCCACCGTGTGGGCACCCGGGCTCACCGTATTTAAAGTCAGCGGAGTCGTTCCCACCAGTACCGAATCGAGATAGACAGACGCCCCGACAGGTTTTGAGGATACAACCAGGGACCCTGCAGGGGACGACGGTGTTGCAGCAGGGGTTACTCCGACTGGAGTCGTAGTATTTGTTACCGTACTGTTTGTCACCGGGATTTCGCTGCCCGGTCCGGAAACGGTTGTATTGGCTCTTGCAGCAGTAACGGTCAGGGTCTGCGTAATACTCCGGGTCATGGACGGGCTGCCGATGGTGACAGTATACTGGCCCGGGGGCATATCCACATGGAACCCGAAATTAAAACCCCCGCCTGCATAGGTTGACGCAAAATACGTATCGACTTTATTTCCCTGGGAATCAAGCACATTGATCTCGAGGTTATCCGCCCCTTTCTCGTTGTACCCGGTAAGCATGACATAATCGTCGGGCGTTGCCGGGTTTGGCGTCATCGAGACATAGAACTCGGGTTTTTTGAGCGTGATATCGATAGAAGTGGTAATATTGGGATGATCCGCATCGTATGCCGTAAACGTGTATTTTGAGGTATAGATGTGATCGACGCCGACGACACGGGACATGTCCCAGTAGAACGACCATGAATGGGTGTCGTCAACGGTTACGGCAGTACCGGTTCCCGGCGTACCGGTCAGGTCGTAGGGCGGCACCCCTTCTGCCGGCAGCCCCGGGCCGGTAATCCGGATCATGGTCGTATTACCCAGAGTGTTTTTCCCGTCAAAGGCAACGCTGTCCCCGACATAATACCCCCCGGCTCCCCGGTAGGTAATCGTAACCGCCCCGGTGTCTGCCGAGACCGGGACCATACATACTCCGATCAAAACCAGGAATAAAATACCGGAAAAGATTTTCAGGACCTGATGTGAATGCATTTTTTCCCTCACCTTAAGGAGAATATTCCTCTTCAGGAATAAATATTGTTCTCCACAATTCACGCGTTTTTGCCTAAAACCGGCCCCATATTTCGCGTAATCCAACAGTCTGACCCTTTTGCACAGATAACGAAACTATATGTATGGCTGCGCTGTAACCCATACATTGAAGGGATTTATGTCCGACGTTACGCTTGCCATAAAAAACGGAAACGAACTGCTGAAAAAGAAAATACCGCAATTATCGCATGATTTTTCTTATGAGGATACGGCATACCACCTCCCCATATCCTATGCATTGACCGGGATCGCGGTTCACAACCCGCCGGCTGCCGCGGAAGTCTTTACAAAAACCAGTAACAATCCCCTGGTTGGAGCGGAGTGTATCCTTGCCGATGAAACGGCATCGGCCGGGAAAGAACCCGCGCCCTATACGGGATTCATCAGCGATACCGTTCTCAGGAAGCTCGGGTATTCCCTTGTCGATGGCAGTATCCTTGGCCTGGCCTTAATCGTCGGATCCCCGAAAAATGCTGAAAGTGCCGCCGCCATCTGCCGCGAGCTGCAGGAAAAATACATGCTCACGTTCCTCTCCGG
>JAQWDG010000191.1 GCA_028705545.1 Methanoregula sp.
GGATATCCGGGTTTGCCGCGATGAACTCCTCGGTACCGACCGTTGCATAACCGGTTTTATCCGGGAATGCATTCGTTCCCCCGGCCATTGCGATCAGTTCGTCCTGGAATGTCCCGTTCCCGCTCACGTAGATGGGATCGTTCCAGATGATGTGGGCAACCTTCGGGTGTGCTGTAAGTGCCGAGGCATTTGCCTTGGTGGCACTGATGCGTGCTTCAAGCGAAGCGACGAGGGCCGAGGCGTTGTCTTTGGCACCTGCGGAATTCCCAATGAGCGTGATATCGTTTAAGATCCCGGTCACGTTCTTCGGGCTTGTCGCGATCACGGTCATGTTGAGTTTTCGCAGGTGGTCCACGAGATCTGCACCGTTTCCTTCGGAGGCAATCACGAGATTCGGGTTCTGTGCGGCGACTTTTTCCACGCTTACCGTGCTGAAGCCGCCGATCTTCGGCTTTGTTGTCGCTTCGGGCGGGTAATTGCAGTAATCGGTCACTCCCACCACCCGGTCGCCGAGGCCGAGTGCGAAGAGGATCTCGGTGTTTGTCGGTGCAAGCGAGACGATCCGTTCCGGTGTCCCGGCAATTGTGACCGTTGTGCCGTAATCGTCGGTGACGGTCCGGGCCGGAGAAGCCGTGGTATTGGCTGGCGATGCAGCAAGTACCGGGGCTGCCGCAAGGAAGAGCGCTGTGGCGAAAATGAGAATAATGGCGAAGAAATATGCGTGTTTCATCATGATCGTGTCCGTTGTACTGGAAGATTAAGGATTTTTTTCTTTATCGTTTCCGTCCCGCATGGCGCGAAGCAACGGTTGTTCTGCGGTAAATTCTGCCCGATGGGGGAAAATCGCGCGAAAAGGCCGGTTCCTCGAAGCAGTCGCCAAGGGAAATATGAGGCTTCCTGAAACGAGAAAAGAGCCGGTCTGTTGTTTTTCCCCTGATTATATGTCATGGGTATATCCTTCAGATTGCTTTCCAGGTAATAATTTTTACAACAAGAAACTTAAAATAATTTGTGTTATAACAAAATTATTTGTTTAATGAAAACCAAAATTATTCCGGCCCCGCTCTGCAATTGAGCCGGGAAAGTCACCTGGTATTTGCGTACAACGTTCTCGCGAACATATCTGGAGAGAACGGAGGGCTTTCCTGTTACAAAACAGGGAGGTTCATCCGGGTTTTTCCCGAATATTTCCGGCATCTTCGCGGAGGGACCGGCATTTACCCTGCGGAGGGATTCATGGTATGCTTAAAAGACTTCGGCTGCGGAATTTCAAATCGGTAAAGGAACTGGACCTCCCGCTTGACCGAGTGAATATTCTTATCGGGGAGCCCGATACTGGGAAGTCCAATATCCTTGAGGCACTGGGAGTACTCTCGTGGTGCGGGCAGCTTAAGACTGCTGAACCGGTTGCGTCGTTAAAGGAATTTGTCCGGTTCCAGAACCTTACAAATTTGTTCTCCGATAACTGTGTCCGCGAGCCTGTGGAGATTGTTATTGAGGAACCGGGCAGGAACTGGCAGTGCCTTACGATCTCTTCTGCCGGCACGGTGTTTTCCCTTTCCTATTTCCGGTTCGGTCTTGGGGACGTGTTTTCCCTCTCCCCGGACAGGATCCCGTTTAAAGGAAAGCCGGCCGGGACTATCGAGTCCAGCGGGACGTTTGCATCGTCTTTTGCAATGCCCGAGGGTATGCACTACGAACCGGTGAAATTTTACCGGTTTAAAATGCTCAGCCATTTTTCCGGTGTAATCGGTGATTCGTTGAGCCCGCCGGATGGGAGGAACCTGCTTACCCTTGTCATGAGCAGCAGCCAGGTGGGTGAATTGCCGGATGCATCGTTTGGATCGGTCGGGCAGAAACTTGTGCCCCACCCGGTAAAAAAGACCTTTGAGTATTTGCGGCCCGGGCCGGAGTCCGACAGTACCTTCCCGTGCCAGATGGTTTCCGATACGCTTGCCCGCAGCATCTTCTATTCGGCTGTCATCAGGTCCAATCACGATGCGACCATAGTCTTCGAAGAGCCCGAGGCGCACATGTATCCTTCGCAGGTCCGGGCGCTCGGGGAGCTGATTGCGAAAGACACGGCCAACCAGTATGTCATTGCGACCCACAGCCCGTACCTGCTCCACGAACTTATTGCAAAGACCGCTCCGGATCAGCTGGCTGTTTACGTGACATCCTGCCGGGATTACCGAACCCGGGTTGCTCGGTTGTCTAGGAAAACTCTTACCGGGCTTGCAGAACCGGATTTGTTCTCTGAACTGAATCAGGCTATCACGACTATACGGGATCAAGCCTGAAACGGGTCCGGTTGGAGCTCTCGAAAAGGGAGAGCCGGGTTCGGTACAGTGAACCCTTAAATTTGGGGAGGACTATCGTAAAATTCGAAAAAATTCGAGATGGGTACCTTGCCAGGTTGTAGCCAAAAAAAAGGCTGAAATTTGGTTCCTGTTTTTAACTTCACCATATCCGGAAAAGAGGGCAAAACCCCAAAATGGAGGTTTATCCCTTTGGTAACTTTATAGGATTAGCGTCCCGGTAGCGATGCTATTCCCGCTGGACTTATCGATGACGCTCCATGTGATTTTTGAATCGGCATACATTCCAAAGCTGCCATATGCTATTCCGGTGCCATAGCTTGATGCTGATCCGATAATCTCGAAACTGTCGCCCGGTTTTATAAGAGTGGAACTAGTACTGCCAACTTTTTTGAATGCAATGCAGTTTGTTCCTACATCCGTTGTGGTTAGTGTAGTCTTTGTATCCTGGGACTGAAACATTACCTTGATATCATTGATATCAAAGGTATCTCCCCCGTTATTCGCAAAGACTGTTTCATTGCCCGTTGGAGGAAGTGTTGCCGTCACGGCAATACTTGCTTGTGGTGCCTTTGAAGTGCCGCTCGCCATACCTCCTGCAAATGCAGAGACGACTGCTGCAATAATAATCGTCACAACAAGCATGAGCATAACACCGACAACCGGCGATACCGCTGCATCCTTACAGCGCATCATTCCACAACCACCTCTTTGTTATAAATCATCTTCCCGCTAGGGGTATGGACAATCTTAATTTCTACAAGGGAGCCGGGGCCAAAACCTCCGATACTTTCTTGGTTTGTTACATCAAACCCGAGGAGATAGTTCATGCCCGGATTCTCGTGAGGTACTGTAGGTCCGGTGTTATCGTTGTAATTCCCACAGTACGATGCAGGAGTTGTCAGAGTATCTCCCGGTTGCATAACCGCCGAGTTATTTCCGAACCATCCTTTAAAGCCGTTTGGTGTGTCTTGGACAGCCCATCCGAACCGATTGGTATCGCTCAGGTATAACACACCAACGTACTGGCTGGAGGTATAACTTGACCAGGTATCATTGCCGGCAACTGCAACTTCACCCGTCAGATTTCCGGTCAATTTCGTGCCGCTGGAATTTGTGAACGACGTTGTAATTTTCAGGTCTTTTGTGGGGAGCGTTTCTCCGCTAACTTCTGTAATCGTCATGGTTGGAATATAATATCCATTTCCATACCCCACCATTGCGCCTTGGTTCTCCAGCGCATGAATGGTTACATCCAACACCGCATTTGGTGCCTTCTGTTGCGTTCCACCAAGTCCCCCCGCAAACGCGGAGACGACTGCTGCAATAATAATCGTCACGACAAGCATCAGCATCACACCGACAACGGGCGACACTGCTTGCTCGTTTGCTTTTGTAAGCTGCATCTGAAATTCCACCTCTGCTACGTTACCGGTCAATCCCGCCCCAGCGTGAGGATGTGTTGTACTGATGGGGAGAAAGAAATCGATTCGGCAACGAATGACAAATGTACTTGTTTTAATGTTAT
>JAQWDG010000192.1 GCA_028705545.1 Methanoregula sp.
CGGTCGTCCCCCGTGCCCCTTCGTAGGTGATGGCAAGCGCTGACGAGATGGAGAATGGCGAGAATAAGATGTTACTGGTGGCATCTCCCGCGGCAAGCTCGCGGTACAGGCTCGCGGAGAACCGGTTGTTTGCATCGGGAACGCTGGCAGCGGAACTCCCGGCAGGGGACGGTGTTATTGACGGCGACAGGTTCTTGTTCTCCTGCCCTGACTGTGCAGAGGGATTCATAGTGCATCCTGCTGCAAGCAGGAGGCAGGAAAAAAGCACGGCAAGGATCATACAATTCAGGGAACGGCGTTTCATATGGGTGTTTGGGAAGGCCGTTCCATTAAATCTGGCGATAATTGTGATTTTATGGTATCACCTGCCGAAATTTGAGGGAAACTTGTGAGATCGGAGGCAAACGCCGTTTCCTCTTAAAAAAGAGAATTCAACGGATAATCGCAAGAAGAAAAGAGTGCTGTTGTTTTTGCTTTTCATTCTTCCGGGGATAAACCGGAGTGGCACATTCCCCTGGCCACAGAACAATACCCTAAGCGAAAATAAAAAAAAAAGTAATCTTATTCCTTCATCTCTGCCGGCTTCGCCGCTGCGTCAGGCGCCGGTTCCTTCTTTTTCGGTCCTGCCACCGTCACCTTGTAGATCCCTCCCCGGGCTGTCGTTGACTCCGGGTACTGGGGGTCCATGGCGAGACACTTCGTGGGGCAGACCTCGACGCAGGACGCACAGATAATGCAGCGGAAGCGGTCGATCTCCCAGGTCTTCTCCTTGACGTCAACCACAATCGCCTGCGCCGGGCACTTGCGCTGGCAGGACCGGCAGGTGATGCACTTTGCCGGGTCAATGATCACGTGGCCCCGGGAGAGGGCCATCTTCTTTGCCGGTTTTGCCGGGTACATCAGGGTCGAGGGCCGGGAAAAGAGGCTCTTTACGATGGTTTTTGCGTTCTGGAAGTACGTCATGCCCGCATCACCTCTCCGCACAGCCGATACAGGGATCGATCGACAAAACGACAATCGGCACGTCCGCGAGCTGGCAGCCTTTTAAGAGGGTCACGAGCGGCGGGATGTTCGTGAACGTCGGGGTCCTCACCCGGTGCCGGACCAGGTTCTTCTTCCCGTTCCCCTTGATGTAGTGGACGACCTCGCCCCGGGGCTGCTCGGCCCGGGCGAAGAACTCGCCGTCCGGTGCACCCGTGACTTTCACGTCAACCGGGCCCTCGGGAATCTTTTTGATGCACTGCTCGATGATATCGATCGAAGTGTAGAGCTCCTTTGCCCGGACCGCACACCGGGCATAGCTGTCCCCGGAAGACTCCACAACAGGTTTGAAGTTGATCTTCCCGTAGGCCGCATAGCCGGTCTGCCGGATATCGATCGGAACCCCGCTCCCCCGGGCCGTAGGCCCGACAGCGCCAAGGTAGTAGGCGTCCTCGGTCTTGAGCACGCCGGCGCCCTTCAGGCGGTGGATCACCGATGCGTCGTTTAAGAACACGTCCGTCAGATCGTGGAGCTCGTGCTCCAGGTTTTTGAGCCCTTTGAGCATCTCGTCGAGCTTCTCGGGCGCGATGTCCTTCCTGACCCCGCCGACCTTGCAGACGCCCTGGATCACCCGGCCGCCCGTGGTCGCCTCCATGTCGTCGAGAATGTGCTCGCGGAGCCGCCATGCGTTCATGAACACGCTCTCGAATCCCATCCCGTCGGCAAAAAGCCCGAGCCAGAGGAGGTGGGAGTGCAGACGGGAGTACTCCGACCAGATGGTCCGGAGGTACTGGGCACGCTCAGGGATCTCGATGTGCATGATCTGCTCGATGCACTCCGCGTACGTGTTGCTGTGGATGTAACTGCAGATCCCGCAGATGCGTTCCGCAACGTAGATGTACTCCGGGTACTCGCGTTTCTCCACGAGTTTTTCGAGGCCCCGGTGGACGTAGCCGATCGAGGGAATCGCGTCAACGACCGTCTCGTCTTCCAAAACGAGGTCGAGGTGGATCGGTTCGGGCAGCACCGGGTGCTGGGGTCCGAACGGAACCGTGATCTGTTTTCCCATTTCAGCTCCCCTCCTTGGTGATCGTCACCGCAAACGGCGTTTTAATCGTCGTCCGGTAGAAATGGCCGCCGAAATCGATGTTCATGCCCGTAACCGCGATCCCGTACAGGTCGTGGATCTCGTTCTCATACACAAACGCCCCGAAGTACACGCTGCTCACGCTCGGAATGACCGTGTCCTGCTTTACCGTGATGCGCAGGTTCGTGAGCGCGAACTCCTTGTCGAAGAGGTAGTTGATCTCGTAATCGTCGCCGACCTTGGTGCAGCCGATCTGGACGAGGCGGCAGCCGTTTTTCTTCATCTGCGCCGTCCGCTCCACGAGTTCCCCGACAGATATCGGGACCGTGACCTGTTCCTGTGCCATCTCACGCACCTCCCGCAGGCTTCTCGGCCGGTGCAGCCGGGGCCGGCTGCTCCCGGGTAACGCCCATCACGGCCGCCGTCCGTTTCTCTTCGAGGATCCCGAGGGCTTTTACGATCCCGTCGATGATCGATTCGGGCCGGGCGGCACACCCGGGCACGTACACGTCGACCGGTATTATCATGTCGACCCCTCCCGAGACATTGTAGCACTCGCGGAAGACACCGCCCGAAGTGGCACAGACGCCCACTGCAACAACGACTTTGGGGTCCGGCATCTGGTCGTAGATGTTCTTGATCACGTACTTGTTCCGCTCGTTCACCGAGCCGGTCACGACAAAGATATCCGCGTGCTTGGGGTTGCCGGTATTGATGATCCCGAAGCGCTCCACATCATACATCGGGGTCAGGCAGGCAAGGATCTCGATATCGCAGCCATTGCAGCTCGATGCATCGTAATGGATGAGCCAGGGGGATTTCTGTAAGTATGCCATTTAGACCACCACCACACAGGCAAGGACGGCAAGGTTTACGATCGCAACCAGAAGCGTGATCGCCCACGTGCTTTTTACGGCGAGCTGCCACTTTACCCTCGCATTCGTGTTGTCGATAAAGAGTTCGAGCAGGAACACGATAATGACCGCGATGATACCAACGATCCAGTTCGCCGCGAAGAACAGGTAGGTAAACCCGAGCAAAAACACGAGCTCGTACCAGTGCGTGACCTCGATAAAGCCGAGGTTCGGGCCCGAGAACTCCGTGGTCACGCCTTTTACGATCTCCTGGTGGGCGTGGTGCGAGGTCGAGATATCGAAGGGCGACTTGCGCAGCTTGATCGTGAGGGCATAGAGGAACCCGAGGAAGAGCCCCGGCAGGAGGATTACAAGGAGCATCGGGTAGGCAAGGATGTCACTTACCGCAAAGGAGCCGGTGACCATGTAGATGCCGACCGCCGAGAGGATCATGATCGGCTCGTAGGCCATCACCTGGAGCAGTTCGCGTTCCGCCCCGACATGGCTGTACGGGGAGTATGCCGCGTACGCCCCGAGGACTAAAAACACCTCGGCGAGCGTGAGGGCAAAGACCACCAGCAGGAGGTCGCCGCCGGCAAAGAAGAGGGCACCGGTAAAGACGGCAAAGACAAAGTAGCTGATCACGTAGAAGCGCTGCGTGCCGTTGACCTCGGCCGGGTCCTTCTCGAAGAGCTTGCCTACATCGTAGAACGGCTGGAAGATCGAGGGGCCGACCCGGCCCTGCATGTGGGCCGTGACCTTGCGGTCGATCCCCGAGAGGAGCCCGCCGATCACCGGTGCGAGCAGGATAAAGATAACAGCGTACACAAGCGATATCACAGGACTATCCCCCCTGCAAGCGCAGTCACGAACATGACCGCGATGAACACCCCGCAGACGTAGATGCCGGC
>JAQWDG010000193.1 GCA_028705545.1 Methanoregula sp.
GCCGCTGCCTCGTTGATCTTTTCGGCCATGTCTTTAAAGAGAACAAAAAAAACCTTGTCTTCGGGAAGGATCAGGTCGCGGACACGCATGGGCACTTCAGACATAGCGTCAGGAGAACGAGTATAAAAACGTGTGCAAAAAGGGAATGGACCGGGCGGGAATTGAACCCGCGGCCTCTTCCATGCCAAGGAAGCGATCTACCACTGATCTACCGGCCCGCTCTAACATTGTAGAACGCCATAGGTTAAAAGAATTGGGGGAACGGGCGGCTGGTATCCGGGGTAAAGGCTGTGACCTTTTGACCTGTTATCCCGGGGATTTTGTCCCGGTTTTTCCTTTCGTGCCGTTCTTTTTGTCTTTTTTTACGGCTGCATCCTGTGCAGAAACCTCGTCTGCAACATGCCGGATCCAGGCAAGCACCCGTCCCCGCGCCGCCTGAATTCCGGACTGCTGTACGATCTTCCCGTTTTCGATGTACCGGACGATTAAGGGGGTGGCGTTTGCCGGGGCTGCCTGGCCCGCCGGCAGGGTGCGGTGCTTCCCGCAGACCAGTTCCCAGACCTGTTTTATCCCGCTCTTTTTCCCTCTCTTTGCCTTTGGCGTTCCTTCAATCTCCACGATATCCATGGCAAAGTCGACCACGGGTGCGTTTGCTATTGCCCCGCCGATCCCGAACGCGTCCACGCAGTCACGGTACGCGATCACGTCCTCTTTTGTCACGCCCCCGGAGAGGAAGATCTGCACCCGGGAATACCCGTGCGAATCGAGCTCCCAGCGGACTTCGTCGATGATCGCCCGCATGTTCCCGCGCCGGGAACGGGGCGTATCGAGCCGGACCGCGGTCGCCCCGCACTCCGCTGCATGGAGCGATTCCGCTTTCTCGTCGCAGTAGGTATCGCAGAGCATGATCCGGGGTACGGCTATCGGGGCGTCCCGGGCAAAAGCCCGCCATGCGTCCTCCGGGGTTTTAAAGCACATCACCATCGCGTGCGGCATAGTCCCGACGACCGGCATGCCCGGCGGGGCGCAGGTATTCGAGACCCCGTCGGCACCCCCGATCCATGCTGCCCGTTCGATCATCATGGCAATAGAGGGGTGCTGGCGGCGGGATCCAAAGGAGTAGACCGGCCGCCCTTTCGTTTCGCACATGATATGGGCGGTTGCCGACGCGATCCCCGAGGCGTGGCAGAGGAACCCGAGGATCGCCGTTTCGTACCGGCAGAAATCCCGGTACTGCCCGGTGATCCGGAGCACCGGTTCGCCGGCAAAAAAGAGGGTTCCCTCCTTCATGGCGTCGACCGTTACCGGCACCCCTTCCAGGAGCGCGAGCACATCGGCAAGGCCGCAGAAGATACCCCACGTATCAGGGAGGGCCGCCGCGGTAACCTCCATCGAGACAAGCGGATTGATCCCCTCTTTTTTGAGGACTTCCTCGGTCCGGACAAAGTAGATGTCCGTGCAGTCCCCCGCTTTGATCTTCGCGTCGCTCACCGTATCGAAAAGGCCCATACGCAGTTATTGGTACCATGAAAAATTTACACTTGCTGGTCGGTATCCCCGGCTTTCGCTAGGTATTAGTTCTGGGGATGCCCACTATTGACAGAAGGTTTCATGGAGAACCAACGTGCAAACGCCGCCCCCTCTTTTTCCGGGCAGGGGAGGCGTGCCTGAATGCTTGGCATTATCGGCGGGACGAGCCTGCTCTTTTCGAGCCTGCCGAAGTTAAAAAAAGAGACGGTTGCAACCCCGTTTGGCAGCGCCGAGATCCTTAAAGGCGATATCGTTATGCTGATGCGCCACCAGTTCGGCCGCCCGCCGCACCGGATCAACTACCGGGCAAACCTTGCCGCCTTGGCACTTGCCGGGGTGGACCGGATCGTTGCGTTCGGGTCGTCAGGATCGCTCAAAAAAGAGATCCCTCCAGGCACGGTCATGATCCCGACCGATTATATGAGCGTGACCGACATCCCTTCGATCCACGACCATAAGATCGAGCACGTGATGCCGGAGCTCCCGCGGGAATTCGCAGAGGAACTCTCGCGGGCGGTTCCCGATGCCCGGCTCGGCGGGGTCTATGTCCAGACCCGGGGGCCCCGGATAGAGACCGTTGCCGAGGTCGCGGCGCTTTCCCGGGTTGCCGATGTGGTAGGTATGACCGTTGCTTCGGAAGCAACGCTTGCCTGCGAGCTCGGGATGGACTTTGCCGCGCTCTGCACGATCGACAACTATGCAAACGGCCTTGGGAAAGACGTGCTCAGTTTCGATCACATCCTCTCCACCGCGAAAGAGAACAGCCGGAGAACCGAAGATACCCTCGGGGCGATTATTCAAAAGATGGGATAACGAAAGGAAGAGACCATGACTGAAGAAAAACACCAGACTGTTGATATATTCGGGAAGAAGAAGTCCGTGCTCATCACCAATGTGGTTGCGGACGCTAAACCCGTCGACATTTTTATCGATGCATCCGAGACCATCACCGATATCGGCCACGATATCCGCAAGCGCCACCGGGGCGAAGCGGAGTTCATCATCGATGGCGACGGGGCGCTCGCGCTTCCCGGCCTTGCAAACACCCACACCCATGCGGCAATGTCGCTTCTGCGGGGCTATGCAGATGACATGGTACTGCAGGACTGGCTTAGCCAGAAGATCTGGCCGCTCGAAGCCCACCTCACCGCAGACGACGTGTACTGGGGCACGAAACTAGCCTGCCTTGAGATGATCCGGACCGGGACAACCGCCTTTAACGATATGTACTTCTTCATGGAGTCCGCGGCAAAGGCCGTGGACGAGAGCGGGATCCGGGCCCTGCTCTGCTATGGTTTCATCGATCTCGGCGATGCCGCAAAACGGGAGCACGAATGCAAAGCAACCGAAGACCTTGTTGCGCATATCAAAAAGCTGAAGAACCCGCGGATCCGGGCCGCTGCCGGGCCGCACGCGCCCTATACGGTTTCTCCCGAAGGACTGAAATGGTGTGCGGAGTTTGCAAAATCGGAGGACATTCCCCTCCACATCCACCTTTCCGAAACGGAAAAAGAGGTCAACGACTGTGTCGCACAGCACGGGAAACGCCCGGCTGCCCTGCTCGATGCCTGCGGTGTGCTCACCCCGAAGACCATTGCAGCGCACGGATGCTG
This sequence comes from Methanoregula sp., assembly GCA_028705545.1. GTDB lineage: Archaea > Halobacteriota > Methanomicrobia > Methanomicrobiales > Methanospirillaceae > Methanoregula. The sequence continues at coordinate 3,144 of JAQWDG010000193.1, forward strand.
GCTGGACGACGGCGAATGTGCGCTTCTCGGGAAACGCGGTGTCTCGGTCTCTCACAACCCGGCAAGCAACATGAAACTGGCCACCCACCGGGCGCTCCCGTACCAGACACTTGCCGCAGCAGGGGCAAACGTCTGCCTTGGGACTGATGGCTGTGCCTCGAACAACAACCTCGACATGTTCGAGGAGATGAAGATTGCCGCCCTTCTCCAGAAGTTCTTCTGGAACGACCCGACCGTGCTTCCCGCCCCGGCTGCCCTTGCGATGGCGACCGCGAACGGCGCAAAGGCTCTCGGCTTTGGCACCGGCACCCTTGCAGCAGGTGCCCCGGCCGATCTTATCCTTGTCTCCGCCCGCACGGCCTGCAACACGCCGCTCCACAATGCGGCCTCGAACCTCGTGTACGCATGCAGCGGGGCAGCCGTGGAGACCACGATCTGTGCCGGGCGCGTCCTGATGCTCGACCGGGAGATCCCGGGCGAACATGCGGTCCTTGCCGGCGCGGCAGATGCTGCAAAGGATCTCGTGAAACGTGCACAGGACGCCTGATCCTTTTTTTCATGAAAGCCGTTATCGAGCGTATCGGGGATCCCACGGCGATACTGGTGGTTCCCGACCGGGATTTCCTCCGGTTCAGCATCCCGTCGGTCCTTCTCCCGGATGAGTGCAGCGAAGGAGATAT
>JAQWDG010000194.1 GCA_028705545.1 Methanoregula sp.
GTGGAGCAGACATTAAAAAGCGGCGACCTGCGGGTGGGAATCGACCTCTTAAAACGTGCCGCCCTCAACGCGGAGCGTGCCACCCGGCGCAGCATCGAGCGCGGGGATATCTGCGGGGCCTACGAGGTCTCGAAGTACCTCCACCTGGAGTACACGATAAAGACCCTCAAGGACGAGGAGAAAAAGATCCTTGCCGGCCTTGCCCGGGCAAGCACGTCGGACGGCGGGATGAATGCCGGCGAAGTTTACAAGACGATAAAGGAGACCGTTCCCGTGGGATACACCCGGTTCTACGAGATTATCAAAAAGATGGACGCGATGAGGCTCGTGAACCTCCAGTACCGGGAAGGCAAGGGCCGGACCCGGGTAATAACCCTCCGCTACGAGCCGGCAAAGGTACTCGGCTACCTTTCATAAGGGCGGGGAAATATTTTCAAAAATCTTATCTGTTCAGGAACCCTCTTCTTATGAGACAGGGGTTTTTCTATGTTAAGTGTTAACGAACTGGCACTTGAAATATTCGACAACCTCGCCGATCTGGCTGAGGAGTTTAATGCTGCCTACCATGAACTGGACAACGGCGCACGGATCGTTGACTGCGGGGTAAGCACGAGAGGCGGATACGCAGCAGGAAGGGCGTTTACCGAGATCTGCATGGGCGGCCTTGGCGAAGTGAACTTCCGGATGGGAGAGATCAAGGGGATCCCCCAGCCGTTCATTGACGTCAACACCGATTTCCCGTCGATTGCCTGCCTCGGGGCCCAGAAGGCCGGCTGGACAGTAAAGGTAGGGAACTATTTTGCCATGGGAAGCGGCCCGGCCCGGGCGCTTTCGCTCAAGCCCAAGCACACCTTCGAAGTGATCGACTATGAGGACGACTACGACTGCGCCGTGATCTGCCTTGAGTCAGATCACCTGCCAAACGGCGAGGTCATGGAAAAGATTGCCGAGGAGTGCCATGTTGATGTGGCAAATACCTGCGCTGTTGTCGCACCGACATCATCGATTGTCGGCTCGATCCAGGTTTCAGGGCGCTGCGTGGAGACATCGGTCTACAAGTTAAACGAGCTCGGCTTTGACACCCGGAAGATCACGGCTGCGATCGGCACTGCGCCGATCCCGCCGGTACGGGGAGCCAAGCGTGCGATGGGCGTGACAAACGATGCAACCATCTACCACGGCCAGATCCAGCTCACGATGAACGCACCGGAGATCAAGGACTACCTCGAAAAGATCCCGAGCTGCAAGTCCCAGGGTTACGGCAAGCCGTTCAACGAGATCTTCAAGGAAGCCGGTTACGACTTCTACAAGATCGATACCTCGCTCTTCTCGCCCGCCGAGGTCATCATCAACGAGCTCTCCGATGGCAGCGTTTACCACGTCGGTGCTGTTAACAACGATGTGACGCTGAAGTCCTTCGGGCTCCAGTAAATCTTTTTTTTTAATTTTTTTTATCGTCAATCCGGCACAGTATTTTTCGTCCGGTCCGTCAGACTTTTTAGGCTCCCGCCGGAGACCTATCCGGAAATCCGGTAATTATGGTATCCCGTGGATATACCCGGCGGTACAACGGTTTTTTTCTGAGTGATAAAAAAGGGGATTACCGGTACTTCTCATCGAGCCGGATAAGGTTCTCCCGGCCCTTTTTCACCTTCACGATAATCCCCCTCTGGTTGAGATCATTTAAGGCCGAGCTTAGGGTGGACTTGGGGATGCCAAGTGCCCTTCCCAGTTCTGACTGGAACTGCTCCCCGCCGCTCGCCCTGAGCTGCCGGAGGAGTTTCTCTTCAAGTCCGAGCCTGTCCGCCTCCGGTATTGGTGTAGGGGTGTCATCAGGATCTTCCGGTGGCTCAGCAGCCCCCCCGGTCGGGTCCGGTTCCTGTTTTTTTCTCCGGTAGAACGCCAGTCCCGCTGCCGCAGCGATAATTATGATCCCCGCAACGGCAATGGGGAGGAGGGGGATCCCGCTTTTTTCAAGGATAACTGAGGGTTTCCCGGTGTCAAAGGATCGCAGCCCGTACCAGGCAAGCGTGGCACGGTCCTCCTGGTCCGGCGCCGGTTCAGCGGAGACGAGGGTATATCCTTCGGGATACCTTATGACAAGGGCGGTGTCTTTCGAGAGATACAGGCCACCGGCAAATGCGTCACCCGTGGTCAGCGTGGTACCGGAAGAAACGGAAAAATTCGTCCAGAAAAACACGATGGAGATTATACCGAACTTACCGGTAGGAGTTGTCTGGACAACCGCGGTACCGGAGAAGTTCCCGACCGACATCTGTCGGGAGGTGGCGGATGCTGCCTGTTCTGCCGAACTCTGCATGAGGTTTTCGATCTGGGGGAGGTATACGGAATCGAGCGTTGCGGCGTACTGCTCGAATGCCGCGGTATCGCTGTCGGTGGAAAGGGGCGTCCGGTACTCCACGTTCCAGAGCGCGGTACCGCTGTCCTGGAGTTTTATCGTATAAGTGGTGGAGTAGTCCTGGATCCCCTCGGCGCAGACTGCCGGGACGGCCAGGCATACTGCGAGAACGAAGAGGACGAAACACCATCTCCGGCCGGTTGCACTCATGGGGAACGCCTTCTGGTAATCATTGTATCCCTCTGATAAATACGCTTTTTACCGGCGATCCGATCCCGTGCGAAACGGGGAAGGTCACCTGCCATGCGGATGCCCATTTCCCTTCACCGTGGTCTCCGGGTTCACCTGCGTCTTCCCGTTTCCCTGGCCATTGTCCGGATTACTCCCGCCCTGGGTTCCCACCGTATCCGGTTTGCCGCTGTCGTTTCCTCCCGCATTGCCGGACGGGCTCTGGTCGTTAGTGTTCCCGCTGTGATTTCCCGGGGAGACCTGGCCGGGCCGGTCCGCAGATTGTGCGCTCTGGTTTCCTGCGCCGGGCTGCCCCGGGGACCTGCTGGTGTCAGGGGATGCAGTACCATTTACCGTCCGGTTTCCTTTCAGATCCTGCGGTTGTGGAGGGACGAGCAACCCGGTACCGGTACCATTTGCATCAGGGTAACCGGATGTATTTCCCAACAGGGTGCGTTCCCGGATCTTCTCTTCAAACCGCAGCTGTCGTTCAAGGCTGTTGTTGTATGCCCGCACGAGACCCGGGGTAGTAGGGTACTCCTGCATGAGGTACCTGAACATCTCCTGGTGCCGGTTCAGGTTCTCCAGAGCGAGCATCAGCCCGGCCCCGTTGTTCTGCGGCTGCCCGGTACTTCTGTTACGGGCAGGTGTATCCGACTCCTGGTATGCTATCTTTGTTACGGTTTCTTCGGACTGGTTGATCTTCTGCCAGTACTGGTCGAGGGTCCGGTTTGCGGCATCGGTCTGGTTTGCAGCAAGGGCGCCCTGCAGTTCTGCAAGCCGAAGCTCCGTACGGTTGATCTCCTTTTCGAGTTTCTCGGTCTGGTTTGGCGTGAACGATTCATCGAAGTTTTCCATTGCGATCTTAAATCCGTAGAGCGGGCTTTCCGGACCGATCGTACCCGGAGCGGGTGCCAGGATCGTGCCTGCCTGCAGAGCAGCCGGCGTCAGGTTTCCGGCAGCCGCAGCAAGCCCGGGAAGACAGAGGATTCCCAGCACCGCAAGGATCACGAATCTGAAAGATATCTGTTCCATGGTTTTTCACTTCCTGTACAGCGCAGTATCTGGTATATATCTCCGCAGCGGGGACACATAAGACTCCTTACCGTTCGGGAATCCGGGATTTGTCCGAACGGTTTTCCTTATGCAGGCGATCGTTCCAAAAGGTTCCTTCTGCCGATCCGGGCTATAATTTTACACCGTAAAATAAAGGTGCAGGAACAGGA
>JAQWDG010000019.1:0-11394 GCA_028705545.1 Methanoregula sp.
GACACGATCCCCGCACGGGCGCACTCCGCAAGGTGCTCGCGGGTGACAAGGGATTTGTAACGCGGGTGGTCTTTGGGGATCATTCTACAACCTCGAGGATCCGGGTCCCGGATCCGGCCATCTGCATCCCGTACACTTCGCCAAACGGCCGGAGCACCTCTGCGGCACCGGCCCCGTATGCAAAGACACCGTCGCCGAGCATGGTCATGGCCGCCGGAATTGTATGGCGGTCGCATGCGGCAAGCACTTTTTTCACCGACACGGTTTCAAGCCCGCTTTTTTTGGAAAATTCCCGGCAGCAGGAAAAGAACTCTGCGGCGGTTTCCGGCTGCCGCGCCGGGAAGGCTCCCGCCACCTGTGCCATCTGCGCTGGCGACCCGAGGACATCCGGGGTATGGATCGGCCCGAAACAGACCGCACTGATCGGTTCGGGGAGGTCGAAGCTGCGGCGGATGGTGCCGTGGATGCCCGGGCCGGTCCGGACAACACGCCCGCCTCCCTGGCACGCGGCAACATCCCCGAGGCCGGTCTTAAACTTCACCTCGGTCTCGTGGGCGATCTCCGCGATCTCGTCGGCGGCAAGGCCGAGGCCGAGGAGCCGGTCGGTGGCCGTGAGCGTGGAGAGCAGCGCGGCGGCCGAAAGCCCGAAGCCAGCGCTGATGGGGAGCCGGCAGACGGTCTCGACTGCAACCGTTGCCCCCAGCCGGTCGAGCGCTGACGCAAGCGGCGGGGAACTGCGGGAGATCCCGGCCGGGGCATTTCCCCCGGGCGGCATCCTGACAATGACCGAGACCGTATCGGCCGGCCTGACGGTAGAGGTCACGCCCTCGCTGATGACAATCCCGGCACCGATGCTCCCGGTGGTGGACGGTTCCCTCCCGTCCACTCGCCTGAAGTATCCCGATATATGGCCGGGGCAGAATGCCGTTACGGATGCCGGTATCATTGCACCAGGTACCTGTTCTTGTACTGTTTGACGCGGGTTTTTTTAGGAATTGTGTTTTCCTGTTCGTTTCGCGGTTCCGGTACCCTTCAGGATCTCGTGCCACAGTGCAGATGCAATCTCCTCTTTTGTCCCGGCGACCGGTTTTCCGGTTTTGTCTTTCGCGGTCACGATCCGGTAGGAGCCGTCGGGCGTACCCATGCTTTCCGGCGTATTGGTCATTACCATCCACGCGCCCCGCTCTATAAGCGCCTGCGCCTCCGGCAGGGGATTTCTCCCGATCTTAAAGGCAATGACCCGGATCTCCTTGTGCGTAAGGACGCTGTCGAGCAGTTTCGGGAGGGGCCGGAGATCGAGCGTGACCGGCTTCCCGCTCGGGATCTTTCCGGTAATTTTTTTGGGGGCAAAGTCCGAGACCGCTGCCGCGCCGATATAGAAATCGGGGAGCGTTTTCTTCAGGTACGCGCTCACCGCCCGGGACATACCGGCAGCGGTTTTACTACCGGTGTTTTCCACGAGAGGGACATCCCCGTTGTGGACAATGGTGACATCGGCCCCGAGCCGGTAGGCTTCGAGCGCGATCTCCCGCCCCATCTGCCCGCTGGACCGGGTCGTGAGCACCCGCACATCGTCCACCGGTTCGCGGCAGGGGCCGCTCGTAATAAGCACCCGTTTTCCCGCAAGGGGTTTTCCGAGGATCGCCCGCTCGCACATGAGGACGATCTCGTCGGTCGTGGCAATCTTTGCCTTCCCCTCTTCGATCCGGGGTTCGGCCACCGCAACGCCCCAGGATTTGAGCGTCCGTATATTTTCCACAACCGCCGGGTGGCGGTACATGCTGTGGTGCATTGCGGGGACAACGATCACCGGCATGCCGCTCCCCAGAGCCGTTGTCGCACAGGTCGTGACCGGTGTATCGTCGATCCCGCAGGCAATCTTTCCGATCGTGTTTGCCGTGCAGGGGGCAATCAGGAGAAGCGAGGCGCTCCCCCCGTCGCCGCAGAGGGTCACGTGCTCCACGAGCCCCGAGAGCCGGGTGATGGTCTCGTTCCCGCTTGCGTACGTCAGGGCGTCCGGGTGGACGATTCCCTGCGCCGCTGCGCTCATGACCGGCCGGACCGTGGCGCCTTTCCTCCGCAGCGCATGGATCAGTTTTATTGTCTCGACCGCCGCGATGCTCCCGGTAACACCGACCACGATCTCTTTTCCGGCAAGGGTCTGGACAGTCATGAAAGCGTCACGTCCTGCACGATATGCCATGCGTGCGGGCGGTATTTCTTAACCTTATGTACCTGGATGCTAAAAGAAAAACCTGCTCCTTTGAGGGCTTCCCCGATCTTTGCCGACTGGTCCCCGATGCTGTGGACGTGGAGAATACTGCCCGCATGGACATGGGAAAAGACCGCCGGGAGCATCTCCACGGCATCGAAATGCCCCATCACGACCCGGTCGTAATCACCGGAGAGGAGGTTCCGGCAGTCCCCGCAGGACACTTCGACCTGCCCCTCAAGGTTGTTCGCAGCGATATTTCGTCTGAGGTACCCGAACGCGACGGGATTGATCTCCATTGCGTGGACCTTTGCGCCCGCACCTGCCATCGGGACCGTGAAGTACCCGATACCGGCAAACATGTCGGCCACGCGTTCCTCTTTTTGGTCTTCGGATACGAGCCGGGCCATCCGCATCTTCTCGTCCCGGTTCCCCTGCGCGAACATGACCTTCTGCGGGTCGAGATAATAGGTATACCCGCTCTCGCGGTGGCAGACCTCGCCGCATTCGCCCCGGAGGAGGTGTGTCTCCGGTGTCCGGGTCACGTCCGCGAGCGCCTCGATCCAGACCACCCCGCGCGGGCGGCGGAACCGGACGATCTCCTCTACGTCATCTTTATCCGGCCGGGGGCCGTGGACAACCGCGACATCGCCGAGCATGAAATATCCCCGGCCCGTGTACTCGTGCCGGTCCGGGATCTCGGAATCAGAAGGAAAGCCCTCGCGCACCGGCACCCACGCGGTATCGCCTTTCACATACGGCCGCCGGTCCGGGTCCACCCACGGCTCGTCCCGCACCGCAGGAAGGGCGTCTTTTTTTACCGCACGGACCCGCATGGATGTGTCCCCTATTACTTACCGCATGACCACGAACGTGTCGCCGTCCCTGAGCACGCGGACGTTCTCACCGGCTTTTGCCCCCTGCCACGGAAGGTTCCGGCACTCCTTTGTCGCCCCGGACAACGGGTCGAGAATTCCCATCATCCCTCCCGAGATATACGCGACGAGTGCGGTTTCTGCGCTCCGGGCATTGCCGATCTTCTTTTGGATCTCCTCATCCTTTACCGCCCGGCTCCTGCCCTGATCGAGGTCGAAGACCTTGATGTTGTGGGATTCCTCCTGCTCCACCTCGGCATAACCGCGGGAGAGTTTTACCACATCGTGCCGCTGGTATTTCGGGAGCCGGATAAGATAGGTGATCCTGAAAAGCTGGCGCCCGTTTTTCTCCCCGACAAGTTTTGGGTGCGTGGTGTAGCGCCCGCCGAGAGCCGAGGTGATATTCTGCACGATCAAAAGGCCGATGTGCTGCGAGCCCACCGTGATATCGAGGCCGTCCCGGCTTTCGGTCATGTCCGAGACAAACGAGAGGCGCTCGCCGCCCTCCTGGAGCGAGTTTTCCGTCTGTTCGGCAATGTTTGCCGCGGCCTGCATCTCAAACGGGCTTATGGTCCGCCCTTCCGCCCTGACCTGCACGATTCCCTCGTAGTAGCTGCCGGTGATCCGGTTGCAGCGGTCGCACTGTTCCTTGTGCCAGACGAGATCCACCATGCAGGTCTTTTCAACGTCCTCGCCATAGAGCGTCCCGGTGATCACAAGCCTTGCGCGGGACCGGTTCGGGCTGATGTCACGGATCTCGACCTGTATGGCCCGTTTTTTGACATCGGGATGGAAATGCACCGCTTTTCGTGCAAGCTCGGGGGCCAGGTCCGCCTTTTCAAGGTCCGTGTCCGTCCAGGTGTTCACCTGCTTTATCGCACCGCAGCCCGGGCAGTGGGTGCTTATCACCCGTGTATCGCAGACCGCCCACGGCGTATCTTTTATCCGGCAGTTCGCGCAGAGGCCGTCGGTATCCGATGGGCCGCCGCACTTCGGGCAGAACCGGTCCTGAATGGATGTCATAGCTGGTAGATCTGGACGTGCGGGATATCGCCGATCATGATGCAGTCGGCCCGGGTAATGAGCCCCAGTTTTATGGCAACGGCAACGGCACGCTTCCCCATGAGGTTGATATTGCCCCCGGCCCGCAGCGCTTCGCTCACGGCTGCTTCATCGGCAGGGGTGGTACCATAGAACCCTTCGGATACCATAACCGAAAGTTTGCCATGCGTTATCGTGGTATTGAGCAGTTCGCGGTCGCAGACCGCGACCACGTCGCCGACATCCGGCGACCGGTGGATTTTCAGGTACATTGCCGGTAGTCTTTGCGGGGGCACCAGATAAAAGATGGGACATGGATAAAAAAGGAAAATTACAGAGATATCTTTACGCCGTAGACTTTTTCCACGGTATCCCCGTGGATCCGGTAGCAGTCCTCTTCGGTGATCTCGCCGGCCTCGAAGAGTTTCTTTGTGATCCGGGGAACGGACTTCGGGCCCGTGACCGCGCCGGGCCGTGAATTTTCATCCATGAAATCGCTCTCCATGGTAAACGGCCGGCGTTCCTTTGCCATGAGCGGCACTGCTTCGTGGCGGGCGACAAGAGACGGGTGGAGCGGGGTATCCGGCGACCCGTAGTGCTTGATCACCCGGCCCGGGTTCATCCCGGCAGCCTCTGCCATCGTTACCACATCGGCGCACGGCCCGCTCTCCGCATGGATCTGGAGGGCGCAGCGGCACCCGGCGGCAAGTTCGAGCGCATGGGAGAGGACCTCGTTCGATGCCGAAAAGATCTCGGGCGCGACCTCGTAGTGGGGCCGCCCGCTCTTGAGCGCCACGGCCCGGCCGTCCCGCACGTATTCCGCGGCGCAGTCGAGCCCCTCTTTCATGATCCGGGTGGCAGCCGCAAGGGGCATCCGCTCGGAGAGCCGGGTGATCTCGGCCGGGTGCACGCCAAGGATGGGAAAGACCACGAGACCGGTCTCGCGGATGGCCGCAGCTACCCGGAGGGTTTCGTCAAAGACTTTGCGGTAGTCATCCCCGGACACGGGCTCGATCCCGAACGACCACGAGGGTTTCGAGACAAGGAACATATGCGTCCCGCCCGCGTGCAGGAAATCCTTTGCCGCTTCCACGCCGCGCCCGTTTTTCGGGTCGAAGTGGATATGATCGTCAGTGATCGGAAAGAGGCGCGATCTCATTTGAGTTCAACAATTTTCATCAGGGGATAGCCATTTTCCGGTGAGAGAACGGCCCGGCAATAGGAAAATCCCACACGGGTCACGATCTCCACATCAAACATGAGTCCGGAAAGTTCGCTGTACCCGAATACATTCTTTTTCATTGGGGACCGGTCCAGCCTCACCGTAATTTCTTCGACGAACGGCTGGAGGATCACGGCCTTTTCTATGGCCGCTTCGACACTTGCCGCTGATTCCTGCGAGATCGGTGTTCCCACCCACTGGTGGTAGAGCGCCCCAAGCTTGATCCCGGCTTCGAAGATCGCGCGTTCGCGGTCGCTTTGCCGGTCCGATACGAATCCTTCTGTCCTGGTCATCCCTGCACCTCCTAGATCAACTGGATAATTCCCTGCTTTGGTTCCATGGCCTCGCCATGCCGGAGCAGCATGTCGATTCCTTCGCGCACCTTGTCGCGCGGGAAGCCCTTGCCGGTCACCGACTCGATCACCTGCTCGATTGCTGCACGCCGGCCTTCGCCGCCGATATCGCGTATGGCGTCCTTGATGACGCGGACGAGATCGCGTTTTTCCTTGGAGATGCCGGTCGCCACCTTATCGATATCGAAGTTCCCGGTCTTCGCATCGTACGCAATCTGGCGCAGGCAGGCGTCTACGATGTGGATCACCCGTTCTGCATCGGAAGCCTCGATCTTGTCCGAGAGCCGGATCCGTGCGCTTGCCTCGGCAAGCCGGACGAGCGCTTCGAGCTGCCGGGCGGTCACCGGTACCGGCTTGTTTGGCTCGGCTATCCCCCTGAGCTTGAGGTAGTACCCGACCAGGGCTTCCTTTGCCTCGGCAGAAAGCATCGGAAAACACGTGCGTTTTGAGTAGGCAACGTATTTCCGGAACAGGGACGGTTCAATGTCCGGCATGACCGGCTTGAGCTGCTGGTCGATGTATTCCTGCGTGACCCCGGGAATGGGCGAGTGCTTGTGCTGGGCGATGAGTTCGCCTACCCCGTGGCTCTTGAGGATATGTTCGGCAATGGCAAGGTCGCGTTTCTGCTCCGGCTGGTCGGTCATGATAAAGATCAGGTCGAACCGGGAGAGCAGCGAAGGGGGCATGTTGATCTGGTCGGAGATATCGCCGTACATGTCGAAGCGCCCGTACTTCGGGTTTGCCGCCCCGAGGAGCGCACAGCGGGACTTGAGGGTTGCCGTGATACCGGCCTTTGCAACGCTGATGGACTGCTGCTCCATTGCTTCGTGGAGGGCGGAGCGGTCCTCTTTTTGCATCTTGTCCATCTCATCGACCGCGGCAATCCCCATATCGGCAAGGACAAGCGCACCGGCTTCGAGCGTCCAGCGCCCTTCGCCGAATTCGTCCTTTACCGCGGTGGCCGTGAGACCGGCGGAAGTCGAGGACTGGCCGCTCGTGTAGATCGCACGCGGCGAGCACTTCACGATGTAGCGCAGCAGCTGGCTCTTTGCGATACCCGGGTCGCCGATCAAAAGCACATGGATATCCCCGCGGAGGTGGCTGCCGTCCGGCATCTCTTTTGCGATCCCGCCGAAGAGCTGGAGGGTGATCGCTTCCTTGACGTCCTCGTTCCCGTAGATGGTCGGGGCGATCGAATGGGTGCACATCCGGTAGATCATCGGGTCGCAGGAGAGTTTTTTGATCGCCTCTTCCGCCTCATCGTCGATCTCGACCTCTTCGAACTCCTTTTCGGCGATCTCGATCGAGTTGCACTCTAAAAAGATGTCGAAGACCGTGTGCTTCTCGCCCTTGACCACCCGCTGCATGGAGCGGAGGATGCCGTTGATCACGACCCGGTCGCCCGGGGAGACCCTGCCGGTGAGGTCGTCGGTCACATCGATATCGAGCGTCTGGGGCTGCTCGCCGCCGCGCAGGCCCTCGGGGGACTCCTGCACCCGGAGTTTCTGGGAATCGACAAACGTGGAGCGCTTCGGGATAAGCTCCAGTTTCTTAAACGTGCACCCGTCCGTTGCACAGCCGTCCGGCTCGATGAACTTGCCGTACTTCTGGGTCTTTTTGGTGAAGTGGCCGGCCGGGCACTTAAAGACCGCTTCCACGATCCGGGGCCGGACCTCTGTCGTCTTTCGCAGGATCCCTTCTACCGAGATAAACCGGTTGATGTCATCGGCCCGGATCTCCCGGATGGCAGTCTTTTTCGGGAGGTTGGTGAACCGGATGTTGATGCCCTTTGGTTCCTTGCCGTCCTTTGTGTGGACCAGCTGGTTATTCCTGAGTGCGTCCCAGACATCTTCGAGCACCTTTCCCGGGTTCTCTAAAAGTTCGTCGGCAAGCGCGATGCCGGCCTTCCCGAACCGTTCTACCTGCCGGTAATCGATAAAGAGGGAGCGCTTGTGGGGGTAGAGGCGCGAGAGCTCGCCGAGCTCCTTCTTGTACCGGCTTTTGAGGAATTTTCCCCAGTCGTCGGCCCGGTCGCCTTCGTGCAGTTCGGGTGAGCGTTCCATTACCTTTTCACCGTTTACCCGCGCTTGCGAGCACGAACCGGGCGATCAGCGCTTCCATCTGGATGTCGCTTCCCGCCCCTTCGGAAAGCCGGAAGTCCGTCTCGCCGAGCGCATCGATCAGCTGCACTTTTAAGGCCCGGTCCATCTCCATTTTCGTGAGCGCCCGGTAGCACTGGTTGATAAGCTCGTTTGGCGCAATTCCCCGCTCGTGGAGGAGCTGGGAGAGCAGGGACTCCGCCCCCTCGAAATCACCGGCAAGCGAGACCCGGAGGAGTTCTTTTATCTCCTCGGGCCGTGCGTTACTGGTGATCGCATAGACCATCGGCGCCTCGATCTTCGTGCTGATGATCGCCGCGCCCTGGAGGGCGTTTATCGCCTTGCGCATGTCGCCCTGCGCGATGTACACCATCGCGTCCATTGCTTCGGGAGTGACCGTGAGGCCCTCCTTTGCCGCAATCCGGCCGATTTCCGTTTTTACCGCTTCTGCGGCAAGCGGACGGAACCGGTAGATCGCGCACCGGCTCTGGATCGGGTCGATGATCTTCGAAGAGTAATTGCACGAGAGGATGAACCGGCAGGTCTTCGCGTAACTCTCCATTGTCCTCCTTAACGCTGCCTGCGCATCGGTCGTGAGCGCATCGGCTTCGTCCAGAAAGAGGATCTTGAAATCTGCGTCTTCGGCAGGGCGGGTGCGGGCGAATTCCTTTATCTGGTTCCTGACCACGTCGATCCCGCGTTCGTCGGAAGCGTTGAGCTCCCGAAAGTTCATCTGCCACGATTCGCCAAAAAATTCCCGCGCAAGCGTGACCGCAGCCGTGGTCTTTCCCACACCGGCACTTCCCGTGAAGAGGAGGTGGGGGAGGTTGCCGGACTTCACGTACGACGAGAGCCGTTCGACAATCTCGTCCTGGCCGACGATATCCGCCAGTCTTGCCGGCCGGTATTTCTCAATCCAGATGGTGTGGGTCTCGTCCATGCTTTTGTCGCTCCCGGGTATCGAGTACTGATCCGGTTATGCATTAGAAACTATTGTTTTTTTGTCTTTTATCCGGACCCGCCGGGTGCATAACGAAGAAAATTACAGGTATCACGGGAACGTCATAACGTTTATCATAAGCGTTTTTAAAAAGTATTCTCCATGAAACTAAACCGGCTGGTTCCCGTCCTCATTCTCCTGTTTGTGGTTATCGCAGGTCTCCCGGTCTCGGCAAGCCTTTCGAAGGTCGCCGCCGGGGCGCCGGTCTTTATCGGCGAACGTAATATCGACATCTCGTCCGGGATGAACAGTCATACCGTGATTGCCTGGTGGCCGCAGGGGTCTGACCGGAGCGGGGAGCCCGCAAAAACCGTGGACGTGGGAACGAGCGCAACGTCGTTTACCATCGACCCTGCCGTTTTTGGCGGCTATACCGGCACCTGGTACACCCATGACATAAAACCGGATATCCCGGTCTTTGTCCTGTACGAGCCCCGGTACAATCTCTCGGTCTGGGATGTCGACACCGATAAGGATATCACGGGCCAGTCGGTCCCGATGTCGGCAAACATCACCTACCGGATCGATACGAACCTGTACATGGCGCTGGACTATGCAAAGCGTCCCGATTATAACCCCTCTGACGGGTTTTACACGGTGAAACTTACGTCACCTTCCGGAACCAGCATTCCCCAGATCTATACCGGTGACATCGGCGCATCGACCACCCAGATCCTCAAGTTCGACAGCGCACCGTTCATCAAGAGTTCCCCCTATACCTGGGCAAACGGGCCGGCATGGGACCGGAATGCAAAGAGTACCGATGGGACTGCGGTCTATTCTACGGGAACGTACACCTTTACCGCAACGCAGGATCTCAACCACATGAGCGAGAGTTACACCGGGACCGATGCGATCGGTACGGTCACGAGCGGAGACCGGAAGGTCACGTTCATTGCCGATGCCTTTACCACTTCCCCGACGATCATTCCTTCGCTGACGGCACCGAAAGAAACAGCCACGACCATAACAACCGCGACTGCAACACAGCAGCAGACGGTCACAAAACAGGTTACCGCAACCACCGTCCCGGTGAAAACCACCTTTACGCCGCTGCCGGCGTGGATTACCGTTGCAGGCCTCGGGATCGCAGCCGTCGCACTGCTGGTGAGACGGAAGTATTAATCCCCTAATCCTCCTTTTTTACTAGAGATGAGTGAAAAGTCGGGCAGGAGCCGGGACGCTGACCGGAAAAAGACAACGATCCCAAGGAAAACGCTGATCATAATCGGCATTGTTATCGTTATTGCGATCGCTGCGGTTACAGGATACGTACTCTTAACAAACGGGACAACCACACAGGGTTCTTCGGATCCCTTCATGAAAGCCGGTGCACTGTACACGCAGAGCGTTGACCTTGCAAACGCCGGAAAATACCAGGAAGCCCTTGACAAGGCCGATGCGGCGCTCGCAGAAAATGTCAGTTCCCTTATTCCCCTGATCCAGTCGAACCGTGCCGGGATTCTCGTGATGCTGGGCCGTAATAATGAGGCGATCTCTGCCGCAGATGTAGCGATCAGCGCACAGGGAAACCTGACCGGGCTGCGCTCGGTCGCCTGGTACAATAAGGCAAACGCCCTCTCCAATCTTGGCAGGAACGCCGAGGCCGATGCAGCATACGCCAATGCAAGCGCACTTAACCAGTCATTAAAACACCCGTAATTTTTTTGTTGCAGTGTGACGGGATTATCACTGCCTATACCTTGAATACCTCTCTTCTGCAAATATTGATCACAATCATGGAAGGTGCAGCGCGGGTATTTGCCGGCGATTTTTCCCAGTCGACACTCTCTGTTCCGGACGAGAACGGGAACCTGTCATGGGTCGTGACCCCGGGCGGGGCCTGGTGCCGGCTCGTGTACCTCTGCGGGGCGCTCACCGAAGTCACCGAATCGGCCGATGTGCTGTACTGCCGTCTTGCCGATCCCACCGGGGCATTTACGCTGGTCTCCGGCGGGAGAAATGCGCTACTCGCCGAACAGATCCGGGCGCTCCCGGTCCCCTCCTTTATTGCGGTCACGGGAACCGCCCACCTCATAAAAAGGAACGGCGGGTGTGACACCGTTGTCAGGCCGGAACATATCGCAGCCTCCGACCGGGCCGGGCGGGACCGCTGGATTGTAACAACGGCCGACATGACGATCTCGCGCCTCGGCCTGCTGCTCGATGCAATCGAAGGGAACAAGGCTGACGGGCGGGACGGGACGGTTGTCCGCCACTATTCGCTCACCAAAGAGCGCATCCGGGAGATGGCAGAAATTGTGGGGGGTGCCCTTGCCGGAGTCCGCACTGCGCCGCCGGCACAGGAAGCCCCTGCCGATATCACCGGGATCGTTATGGAGATCGTAAAGGAAAAAAGCGGGCCGCGGGGCGTGTCTGTCGACGATGTCGTTGCAGAAGCGGGGACACAAGGCTGCTCGCAGGACGCCGTGATCGCCGCGATCCGTACGCTTATCGAAAACGACGACTGTTACCAGCCCCAGAAAGGGTACGTAAAACCATTATGAGAATGGAGTTTGTAAAGGACGGCCCGGCGCTCGTGATCGAAAACGACGAGCGCCTGCTCGTGGTCGCCGACCTCCACTTCGGGAT
>JAQWDG010000019.1:11494-15952 GCA_028705545.1 Methanoregula sp.
GCGGAAGTGATCCTTGCGGACGGGACGTACCTCGGCCCGCTCGGGCTGCTGCTGGACCATGACGAGGAAAACGACAAGGAAGCGATCTGATCGTGGTAACAGAACTGCTCGACCCCAGAGTCCGGGCGTGCATAAAGAAACGGGGCTTTACCCGGCTCTCCCCTGCGCAGGAACAGGCAATCCCGATTGTCCTTGCAAAAAAGAACCTTGTCCTCATTGCCCCGACCGGCACCGGCAAGACCGAGAGCGCGATGTTCCCGGTCTTCGATGCGCTCCTTTCCATGCCGGCGGGCGGGGGTTTCAAGGCGCTCTACATCACGCCCTTACGTTCCCTCAACCGGGACATTCTCTCGCGAATGGAATGGTGGTGCCGCGAGCTCGGCCTCACGGTCGGCGTCCGGCACGGGGACACGCCCATGGCCGAGCGCAGGAAACAGGCGCTCTCACCCCCGGACCTCCTCATCACGACCCCGGAAACGCTCCAGGCACTCTTCATGGGGAAGCGCTTACGGAAACATCTCGAACACGTGCAGTTCGTGATCGTGGACGAGATCCACGAGCTGGCGGCAAGCAAGCGCGGGGCGCAGCTCGCAGTAGCCCTCGAACGCCTCGCGGAGTACTCGGGAGAGTTCCAGCGCATCGGCCTTTCCGCAACGGTCGGGAACCCAAAAACGATCGCCACGTTCCTCTGCGGGACCCGGCCCTGCGGGATCGTGCAGGTACCGGTCGCAAAGCAGCTGGAGATCACGGTCAGCTTTGTCGGCGACAATTTCAAGCACCAGGTACAGGCGCTCGACCGGCTGCTTAAAAACGAGGGATCGACCCTTGTCTTTGTCAACACCCGGGTGACTGCCGAGGCGCTCGGCCATGCGCTCTACTCCCGGGGCGACGTGGAGGTGCACCACGGCTCGCTCTCAAAAGAGATCCGGATCGATGCCGAGGAGCGGTTCAAGAAAGGCGAGATAAAAACCCTCATCTGCACCTCGTCCATGGAACTCGGGATCGATATCGGCCGGGTAGACCACGTGATCCAGTTCGGCTCCCCGCGCGAAGTAGCGCGGCTGGTCCAACGGGTGGGCCGGGCCGGCCACCAGCTCAACACGATCTCGCGCGGCACGATCCTCGCGACCGGATTTGACGACCTCCTGGAATCGCTCGTTATCGCGCGGCGGGCAAAGGCAAACGAGATCGAGCCGGTGGTCCCGGACACGAACGCTGCCGATGTGCTCGCAAACCAGGTTGCGGCAATTGCCGTGGAGTACGGCGAGATCGATCGTTCCCGTATCCGGACGATCGTGGAACGTTCCTCGCTCTTTGCCGGGTGCGGGAAGCTCCTTGACGATGTCTGCACCCAGCTCGAAGAGCACCGGGTGATCCGGATCGATGGAACCCGGATCATCACGACCGCCCGGGCCCGCCGCTACCTCTCGGGCAACCTCTCGATGATCCACGACGAGCGCAAGATCCCGATCTTCGACATGGTCTCGCGCCGGACCGTGGGGACGCTCGACGAGTCGTTCGTGGTCGGCTGGGTACACACCGGCGCGGTCTTCATCACCAAGGGCCAGCTCTGGCGCGTACTCGACATCGATGACGGCCGGCTCACGGTCGAACCGGCGAAAAAAGCGATCGGCGAACTTCCCTCATGGGAGGGAGAGCAGATCCCGGTCCCGTTTGCGGTTGCCCGCGAGGTCGGGGCGATCCGGCGCGAGCGCACCACGGCAAAGTACACTTCGGAAAAAGAGAGCATCGCGTTTGCTGCCCATATCCTCTCTGAAATGGAGAAGAACCGGTGCAAAATCCCCACCGACCGGCTCATCACCTTCGAGAACATCGATGACGGCGTTGTCTGCAATGTCTGCGCCGGCCACAAGGCAAACGAGGCTTTGGGCCGGGTCCTCTCGATTCTCATCTCCGCACGCTACGGGACGACGGTCGGGATCGAACTCGATGCGTACCGGATCCTGCTCCGCCTGCCTTCCGCGATACGTGCAGCCGATGTCCGCGACTTCCTCCTCTCGCTCGAACCAGTCCATATGCCGGGCATCTTAAAACTCGCGCTCAAGCGGACGGCGCTATTCAAGTGGAAACTCGTGCAGATCGCAAAGAAGTTCGGGGCGATTGACCCGGACGCGGACTACGAAAAGATCAGCATCCAGCGCCTGCTCGATTATTTCGACAACACAGTCGTCCAGCAGGAGGCCTACCGCGAGCTCCTTTCCGGGTATATGGACATCGATGCCGCGGCCCGGATTATTGGCATGGTAAAATCCGGCGAAATCGAAGTTGCCATCGGTCCCCACTCGATCATCGGAGCGGACGGGATCCTCTCGTCGCGCGACCAGATCCCGCCACCCACTGCCGACCAGGCCGTGATCGCCACCTTAAAACGCCGGCTCGAACAGGACAACGTGGTCCTTGCCTGCATGAACTGCCGGAACTGGAAGAGCAAAACCGTTGTCTCCCGGGTACCCGACCAGCCGCAGTGCCCGAAGTGCGGCGCCCGGCTGATCGCCGCGCTCAAGCCCTATGAGGCGGATGCGTACGATACCGTTATCAGGAAAACGAAAAAAAACGAGGAGGAACGCGCCCTCGAACAGCGCCTGCTGAGGAACGCCAACATCGTACTTTCGAGCGGGAAAAAGGCGGTTGTCGCTCTCTCCGCCCGGGGTGTAGGGCCCGAAAACGCCTCCCGGATCCTTGCGACACTTTCGGACGGCGACGCATTCTACCGCGAAATCCTCAAAGCCGAGCGCACGTTCATCCAGACGCACCGGTACTGGGCATGACCGCGACCGGCACGGGCGTCTCTTTCTGAACCGGGAAACTTCGTGGGCCCTGCCAATTGTCTGAAAATATTGCTGTGTAGAAAACCTGCGCGGGAGGGTATTATGCAGGGAGGGAACCACGGGTGCTCGGGGTCCATCAACCCTCGCCCCGTGGAGCATGGCCATATTTGTGCAGCCAAAAAAGAGCACCCCCGGGGGTCATGGAGCGCTCGTCCCCGTGGGTTGCCTTCCACTCCCGGGGAGTGAGGGGTTCCCTCTCGCAATTCCCCTGAGCACGGTGGGGAAAGATTTCTACAAAGCCGAAAATATTTTAAAAAAGTATGCGATGCTGGTACGATGCCTGCATCCAAAATTTACATTATGCTTTCGAGTTTCTGTTCGAGGAAGTCGAGACCCTTCTTGATATCGTCGAGGTTCTTGCCGCCGGTGAGGATGATCTTTCCGGAAGAGAACAGGAGGGCCACGATCTTCGGGTCCTTGATGCGGTACACGAGGCCCGGGAACTGCTCGGGTTCGTACTCGATGTTTTCCAGGTTGAGCGTGACAACGACCTTGTTAAGGTTGATGTATTTCCCGATATCGTAGGAACAGACGATATTGGTAACTGCGACCCGGGGAACGTCGAGCGTATCGACACCGGCTTCCTTTAGGGACTTGATGATGATTGCAAGGCCGTCCTTTAACGCCTTGTCGTTGCGGATACCGGTCAGCACGACTTTCCCGGAGGAAAAGATCAGGGATGCAATCTTCGGGTTCTCGATACGGTAGACCGCACCGGGGAATCGTTTGGTGTTGAGCTCGCAGCTCTTGATCTTGCTGGAGACCTCGTTTAAGTCAATAGACTCGGCGATCACTCCCGAAGCTACGACGTTCTCAATTTTCAGTGAATCGTACCGTTTTTCAGCCATCTCTATACTATGCAGTGTGTCGAATCATAATACTAATGGAGAATCTTTATGTTCCATCCGGATTCTCTGACGGCAGCAACGGGAAAGCGGACAACATTGAAATGGATATACTGTTTAATACTCCGGCTGATTCTATGGGCCAAGAGCAGCATAACATGGAGGATTACGAACAGACAAAGGCGGCGTTTAAGATCGATGTGCCCGAGTACTTCAACTTCGGGTACGACGTTGTCGATGCCTGGGCGAAAAAGGACCGCAACAAGCTCGCGATGATCTGGACAAACCAGCAGGGAGAGGAAAAGAAGTTCAGCTTTCTCGATATCGCAAACCTCTCCAACCAGGCAGCAAACGTACTCTTAAAATACGGGATCAACAAGGGCGACCGGGTCCTGATCATGCTCCCCCGGATCCCCGAGTGGTGGATCTTTGTTGTGGCCTTAATCAAGCTCGGCGCGGTCTATTGCCCCTGCCCGACCATGCTTACCCCCCGGGATATCCAGTACCGGGTGAACCAGGGGGAATTCAAGATGGTGATCACCAATCTTGAAAACACCTCAAAGATAGATGAGATCTGCAACGAATGCCCGACGCTGTCCTGCCGGTTTGTCGTGGACGGGCAGCTTGAGGGATGGGCGAGCTGGCCCTACGAACTGCTCTACCCTGCGCCGGTCTCCCACAAGTCAGTAAGCATTCCTGATGAGCAGCGGACCAAAAGCACCGACCCGATGCTGATCTATTTTACTTCCGGGACTGCCGCAGAG
>JAQWDG010000195.1 GCA_028705545.1 Methanoregula sp.
TCGATGTGACCGATCTCTTCAAAGGAACCGGGTCTGCGATCCTCAAAAAGGCAAAGAAGATCGCAGCCCTTGTCCTGCCCGGCTTTGCCGGTCTTGTGGGCCGCGAGCTCCAGCCCGGCCGCCGGCTTGGGAGCGAGATGTCGGACTACGCGAAGAAGTGCGGGGTGGGCGGGATCTTCCACACCGACGAGCTCCCCGCGTATGGCGTGACCGCTGAGGAAGTGGCCCGGCTCCGCGAATTTGTCCATGCGAAAGAGCAGGACGCCGTGATCCTTGTGTCGGGTTCGAGCCCGAAGCAGGCGGACTGTGCCTGGCACCAGGTAGCGGACCGGGCAAAAGTGGCGCTTTCGGACAAGCCCGTGCCCGAAGAGACCCGGAAGATGCTTGAAGAGGGAAGCACCGCGTACATGCGTCCCCTGCCCGGCGCGGAACGGATGTATCCCGAGACCGATGTGCTCCCGGTGCGGATCGACGAGGCCCGCTGGAACGCGGTCGTCATCCCCGAACTCCTGACCGTTACGGCAGAGCGGTATGCAAAGGACCTCGGCCTTGACCCGGCGGTAGCCCGGCAGATGGCATTCTCCGAGGAGCGGCCCTTATTCGAGCAGGCCGTGGCAAAGGGCATAAAGCCCACGCTCGCGTCCCGCACCCTCCTTGCAACCATCAAGGAGCTGCGGCGCGACGGCGTTGAAACAAACAAGATTCCCGACAATGCGATCATCGCTGTGCTCGAAGCAGTCGAGAAAGGCGCAGCGGCAAAGGAAGCGATCCCCGAAGTCCTCACCGCGATAGCAAAGGGCAGCACGGTCAAGGACGCGATGGCAAAACTCGCCCCGAGCGTCTCCCGCGACGAGCTCGCAGCGGTGATCAAAAAGATTGTGACCGAGCGTGCGGAGTTTGTGACCCAGAAACAGAAGGGCGCACTCGGGCCCCTGATGGGCGTGGTGATGCAGGAGGTCAGAGGATCGGTGGACGGGAAGGTTGTGAGCGAGCTTCTGAGGAAGGAGATTGAGTTAGTGCTGGCGAAGAAGAAGTGAGATGGTATCTCACTTTTAGCTGCTTTTTTGAGTTAGTGAAAAGAGATTTTCCCCTTTTGCTGCTTATGGAGCGATGGCTCCCCGCCTCAGGGCCCCTCGCGGGGCACGGCGGGGCAAGTGAGCATCAGGGTGTTCTCTCATCTGATCCGCCGCGGGGGCGCCCCGTCGGGGGCGGCGGCGTTCATCGCTCGTAAGGGTGTGGGGACGACAACCCCCGCCTTGGTATACCTGTTTCGTATTCTGCCAAATCCGGATTTTCCAGATTTTTCCGAATTTTTCCAAAAAATGTCCGGCTTGTGAGTCGGCAATTCCAAAAAAAAAGATCACATCCGCTGTTGAGAATTCAAAAAAAACCTCAAGTTCGTTAATGAGGATTCCGGAAAAAGAGTGGATCTGTTGCTGCGGATTACAAAAAAACCTCAGAGCCCGGGCTGAGGATTTCGGAAAATCCGTGAACCTGTTACTGAGGATTCTTAAAAATGATTGGCATTGCCTGACACCCTGATCGGCCAGACTCACAAATAATCATCGCAATCTCCGTCGGAGCCTCCGCAAAGCCCGGCGTTTCTGCAGAAAAAAGTCCGGCTCCGCTGATAAGAATTTCAAAAAATTCTCAGGTTTGTTGCTGAGGATTCCGGAAAATCCGTGGATCAGCAGCTACGGATTTTAAAAAAACCTCAGATCCCGATCTAAGAATTCCGGAAAAACCTCAGATCGGTTGCTGCGGATTTTCTAAAAACCGCTCCATACCCCCCTCCCCCCAGTTTTCCCTTTTCATGAACCGACCCCCACCCCCCCAGTCCGG
Source organism: Methanoregula sp. (assembly GCA_028705545.1). Taxonomy (GTDB): domain Archaea; phylum Halobacteriota; class Methanomicrobia; order Methanomicrobiales; family Methanospirillaceae; genus Methanoregula. The sequence goes on from JAQWDG010000195.1 coordinate 1,843, forward strand.
CAAAAATGTAGGGACCACCCCCTCCCGTTTCCAGTCCCAGAAGGTGTATTTCGCGTGGAATATCCGGCGAAACGGGGGGAGGGACTACCCCTCCGCTGAAAAGGAAGGGGGGTGGGATCCTGCACAGCCAGGGTGGGGGTACCCCCTCAGCACCAGAATAACCAAGGCCCCCCTCCCCCCGCTGAACTTTTTTGTTGTGCCGGCCCCCTCCCCCCTGGTCATGCACACAAGGGGAGGGGTGGGGGTCGGATGCTGAGGAGGGGGGTATACCCCCTGTCCGAAATTTCTAAAATCTCCAAAAAAAAAGGATCCTGTCCGCGAACGGATCCCTCAGAGGTACATTCCCTCAAGGAGCCGGGTCCCGGCCTCTGTTTTGAAGATCTTCTTCTTGATGCTCTGGATAACCTCGGGTTTCATTTCATCCTCGTAGATGTTGACAATGAAATCCGCTTCCACAAGGATCTGGAAATCGATGCCGTCGATCTTCGTATAGGTGTGGTGGTTCCCGATGATGTAGCAGACGCGGTCCACCAGTTTTTCGTCCAGGTGATACTGCTCCAGGATCGTTCGTGCAACTGCCGGGCCTTCCTCTTCCTGGTAGCGGCTGGCCGATGAATGGTACTTCCGTTCCGCCTCCTTGATTCCGATATCGTGGAGCAGGGCGGCAATCTTAATGACCAGCCGTGTCTCCTTATCGATCCCGCTCTCATGGGCTATCAGGCGGGCAAAATCATAGACTTTCAGGGCATGGTTGATCCGCCGCACATCGTTGTGGAAATACCGGATCATATCGTTCATTATCGGAATCATCATTGTTGAACTCCGTACCTTCCCGCTTGGATGCCTGCCGTAATAAGCATTCTTTGCAGTACGGCCGATCCCGTTTTTATGCCCTTTTGGATAACCCGGAAAAATTCCCGTGCCTCTTCATGGATCCATCCGGAAAATTCCGGATTGCCGCAAAATACAAAAAAAGCGGGGGTGACCGGGTCCGGCCGGTCCCGTCAGGTTAATGACCGATCATGGAACACCCGGTAAGAACAGATGCCCGAAATCATCACCAACCCCCGGCACCAGCGTCTTCTTCTCGGAGCCGCAGCCCTCGGTGTCGTGATGGACGGTCTCGACGGCTCGATCGTGAACGTTGCGCTCCCCACGATCGCTTCCGCCTTCGATACCGACACGGGTACCATCGCTTGGGTCATCATCACCTACCTGCTGATGATGGCCGGCCTTGTCCTTGTCATGGGCAGTATCGCCGACCGCGGCATCATGCGGAAGATCTTCATACTGGGCCTCGCGCTCTTTACGATCGGCTCTGCCGCGTGCGGCTTCTCCCCCTCGCTTTCCGTGCTCCTCGCGTCACGGGTTGTCCAGGGAATCGGTGCCGCGATGATCGCTGCGGTCGCACCCCTCCTCTGCGTCCGCTACCTTCCGCCAACCATGCTCGGCGCCTCCATGGGCGCCCTCGGTGCATCGAGCTCGATCGGTTTTGCCGCCGGCCCGGCGCTCGGCGGTATGATCACCCACGCCCTCTCCTGGCACTGGATATTCCTGATCAACATCCCGATCGGGATCTGCGGGATCCTCCTCGCCGCCCGGGTAATTCCCGCTGACGCCCCGGCCCGTGTCAGCGTCCCGGTCCCGGTCGATCTTGTCGGCGCCGCGCTCCTCTTTTTAGCCATGGCTGCGGGAACGTTCGCGCTCGAAGAGACCGCCGCACTTGGCGGGATTGTCCCGGTGGTTGCCGCAGCTTTTGGCATATGCGCGCTCTGCGCTGTGCTCTTTATCGTCAGGGAACGCGCGACTCCCCATCCCCTCATCCGGCTTTCCCTCTTCCGGAAGTGGCAGTTCTTTTCAGTCCTTGCCGCATTCTTCCTCATCAACGTAGTCTACGCCGGTGTCCTCTACCTCCTGCCGTTCTACCTCTCGGCAG
>JAQWDG010000196.1 GCA_028705545.1 Methanoregula sp.
CATAAGTCTCTTTGGCTCTCCTCTGTAAAAGCTCAGGCTGGCCTCCATAGATGAGAAGGAAGTTTACAGCCTTTGCCCCCTGTCTCTGGGTTTTGGTTATTTGCTCTATGGGAAGGCCTGAGACTTTGGAAGCGGTCAGTTTATGCAGATCCTGGCCAGCCTGAAAAGCTTCAAGCATAGTCTTATCCTGGGAAAGACAGGCCATTATTCGAAGCTCGATACCTGAGAAGTCAGCTTTAATAAGCTTCTTCCCTGGAGGAGCCCTAAACAGTTTTCTTATGGCCTGGCCATCCTCTCCCCTCTTCGGTATCTGTTGGGCATTTGGCTCCCTAGAGGAAAACCGGCCTGTTGCAGCCTGGATTTGGAAGTAGCCAGGATGTAACCGGCCATCCATGGGAGAGAGCTTTAGGAGCCAGTCCTCCATAAAGGCCACTTGATGAGAGAGGCCTCTGTAATGGAGGAGATCTCCAGCAAAGGAGCAGCCGGCCAGAGACAGCTCTTTGAGGTCTTCCTCCTTTGTAGAGCTGATCTTATGCCCCTGGGCCTGAAGAAAGGCTAGGACATCCTGAGAGCTTTCTGGATTCAATAGGGGAGAGTACTTCTTTCCCTTCTTCCTCCTGGGCTCAAAGCCTGCTCTCTGAGCTTCAGCCTGGAGGCTCTGGGCTATGGTCTGGGCCTGGCCTTTCTTCAGCTCCATCATGGATCTACAGGCCTGGGTATCCAGAGGGAGGCCCTGCAGCTCCAGCTCGATAACAGAGGGAAGCGCTCTAAACTCCAGCTCTGCTATATGCTCCAGCTTATTCTTTTGGAGAAGCTTCTGGAGGATGTCATGGAGGGGAAGGAGAATAGCCGCGTCTCTGGCCGCGTAAGCTTTCTGCTCTGGGCTCAGAGTATCTGCTCCCCAGTTGGAGGCCTGGAGTTCTTTGGAGAGGAATACTCCTAAGTGTCTCTCTGCTAGGGCTTTGAGGCTCTGCTCTGGGGTCTTTTTCTTAAAAGGGTTCTTTGTAGCCTTTGGAGCCTTTTTGAGATCGTAGTAACCGGCCCAGCATACCTGGGAGGCCAGCATGGTATCAAAGAGGTTTGACATCTTCAGCCTTCGGCCCTGGGAGGCCTGGATAAAGGAGAGGTCAAACTTCAGGTTATGGCCTACCTTTTTTATGTCGGAACGTTCGCAAACGCTAGCTAGGTCCTGGAGAGGAGCTGCCCCTTCCCGACCCAGCTCCCAAAGGTCAGCCACATAAACCCGCCCTGAAGGGAGGGAGAGCTGGCAAAGCCTGGCCCTGGAGGAGAGAGGGTCTAGGCCCGTTGTCTCCAGATCTAGGCCACATATTCCCGCCGCCTCTATCTCCTGGAGAGCCTGAGCCCAGGCCTGGGGAGTGTCAGCCTCGATATAATCCAAAGTTGACACGTTAGACAAATAGACAAAATTAGACAAACTTGGACAAACCTCTCCCTGATCCTGGGGAAGGGTAGCCTGGGAAGATCTCTTTTTTGGAGCCGAACGTGCGATTTGGTAGTGAGTGACTAACCAGTTGGTATTTTATGATAGGGAAACATTAGGAGCTGCTCCATGGACCATACGCGATCTATGAGCCCAGCATGCTTTGCAGGACAGTTGTAGGATGTTTTGCCGGTATCATCTTTATATTTCAGAGATCGATGAGTCCTGCAAAAATTATAGTACGCAATATAAAGTGTCATCTGGTTATCCAATTCTTCTGTCTTTTTGGAGAATCCAATGGTCTTTCTTGAAATGCGATTGTTATCCTGTCTCAAAGTGAGATTTTGTCGTTCGATGTAGCTGGTTGAGATCGACTTGGGATCTATATCATTTCCAAAAACAATCTTCTTTATAATTTTTTTAATTATGGATCCAGATCTCTCCTTTATGATTTGTCCATATTTTAATAAAGCATTAGCTATTAATCTTGGCGATCTGGGTCGTCCCCTCTTCCCAGTAGGCGGATATTTGACGATCTCATAATATTGATTTAAGAGAGCTTTTTTATAAAATTTCAGACCATCTGTAACAAAGAGCGGAATTGATACAAGGCGTCTCGCAGTTTTAGCAACAAGTTGATTCGCAGTCTTCTGTGTTCTTGGACCCACACAATGCGCCAATAATAACCGGGATTCGCAAGCCATGCTCAGCCAGATCCATGTTCCTTCATCTTCATATTCGTCTTTCTTGGGCAACGTTTTTTTTCCACGAAAGTCCATAGCTCGTCCATTTCAACTTTCTTAGTTTCAACACCAGTTAGAGTTGATTCATTAACCTTTTCGCAATGGATTGCTGCTTTCCCAGTCCATTTTCTGACCGTCACAGGGCAAACCTTAACTACTTCAGCTATTTTATTTACACTTAGGCCTTTAGTTGAAAGATCCAGTGCTAGTGTTATTTTTTCAGGGCTTGTTCGCAGACCATAGAAAACAGTGTTCTTCCGACTACAGAATACGAGTCCGCAAGCGCTACAGATAAATTTTCTCACTCGTTCGCCGGACTTAATTTTAGATGTACCATTGCTCGTAACGTTACCCTTACCAGCAACTCCGTAGCAGGAGCATTTGGTATTGGGACAAGCTACGTCATTGAACTTAGGCTTTGGCCCTCTTTTCCCCATTGCTATCCCTTGTTGGATAGCATACGAATCTCACATATTTAATACCAACTGTATAGTCTTTCACGACCTGCGATTTCGGAGGATCCATTTTTTAGAGCTGATCGATCATCCTCTTTTTTTGGTGTCGATCGATCGAAGGGTAAAGGCGGAAGAGATCTCTCTGTAGCTGATTGATCGGCCTCCTTTTTGTCGCTGATTGATCGATCAATGGGAGAAGCTGGGAGAGATCTCCCTGGAGCCCAGAGGGTTAAGGTAGTCATTTCCTGAGCCCCTCCAAGACCTTAGCATCAATGGCCAGCACTTCGTAAACCCGGCCCCCGATTCTCTTCTTTACCTTCCTGGCCAGGCCCTGGGAGAGGAGCCTCTCTAAAAGCTCCTCCTGAGTAAGGCCCAGCTCGGGAGAGAAGTCCTCACTCATAAAGAGGCCTCCAGGCAGATGGGCAGAGGTAACCAGAGGTAACTTTTGCAGAGGAGAGGTAACCAAAAAACCGCTATCATTAGATGCCTAGTTACCTCAGTTACCTTGGTTACCTCTATTTTACATAAGAGAGGTGAATCTGAGAGAGCTATTACATGTATGCTAATGTTTTTTGCTCCCTCACACGCGCGTGAGATAATAGAGGTAACCAAGGTAACCAAGGTAACTATTGATTTATTGATATTGATTTTAGAGGTTACCTCTATCTCCATTAGGTTACCTTGGTTACCTCTACTTCCCCCTTGAAGTTCAAGCTTCATTTTCTCCCTCCTCCAGGGTAAAAGCCTTCTCCAATAGGGGAAGGACCCTAACTTGGTTTTCTGCTATCTTTTTTACTATGGATCGCCGGTCTCCCTGGCTTCTATCCAGGAGGCCTTTCTGCTCCATCGAATCCAGAAGAGAGTTCTTGGAGAGGGAGAGCCCTTCCTCCTGGGTTCTCAGGTACTTTACCACCTGCTCCCAGGCCGGGCCATAAAGGAGGTAATAGACCCCCTTATCATCAGGTCCCCAGCCCATCTTTTGAGCCCCTGGGGTTCGCTCTGCTATGTCTGGGGTTACATCCTCCATAGTGGCAAAGTAAACCCTACCCTGAGTTTGTAGCTCCAGGAGAGCCTCAAAGAATCGTTTAGTTGGCTCTTCCCTTTCCGCTACCTGAGCC
>JAQWDG010000197.1 GCA_028705545.1 Methanoregula sp.
TCTTGACATGCTTGGGTGCCTCCGACATACCGTTGATGACGGTTTCCTGGGTTCCGACCACCGACCAGCCCTCGTACGAACTGCCGGGATCGATCCCGACAACCAACGGTTGGTTGTCAGGCTCTACTACATAGGTCAGAATGATGCAGAAGATACCGAGTTTGTTCCAGTACGGTCTGGCTTTTCCTTGTTTCAGGAGCAGCCGTGCCCGTGCTGGCGTCGTCGGCATCAACGCTGTTCTGTTAGTATCCAAAACGGGTACTCGCATACGTATTACCTGCTTCCGGTTGAACCGGAGTTATATATCCCTTCGGAGTTGCGCAACAGGCTTAACCCTCTTATGAGGGTATCGGATTCGGCGTGTCCAGAAGAGGGCAGAACTAGGGAAACATTCTGCCGTTCTTGTAGCCCGTAACGCTGCTGCATTGTGTAATGCCTCCTAGTCTAACTGTTTAGTCTCGCTTAGCCGTTCGCAAGCCACCGGTTTCAACCGGTGGTAGTTGACCGACAATTGATTACTGGTGGTTGAGAAGATAATGGTTTCGACTATTCTAATACTCGTTCGATACAGTTCAAAGAAAACAGCAAGGAGTCCCCCGGTTTTAACCGGGGGAGGAATTGCGTCTAAACCATAGGTTGTATTCATCGATCAGGTAGAACTGCCGGTGGCTGAGCCGCAGGTAGTTGGAAACCGATCGATACGTTTTGTTACGCATTATCAGTCTATAGGTTCGCATCGATAATAAAGGTATTGGAGGGGATTGACGCGCTTCCTCCCCCGGTTAAAACCGGTGGTCTCCGCGCTACTGACGTATGATTATCCCACCACAACAGTCACCAGCGCCCATGCCGCTGGCTCCTCTTCAACCTCGGCTATCTCTTCCGGCGAAAGGCCGCCGTTATACGATTCGGTGTTGTAGAACACACAATCTGGATCGAAATCGCGCCCGATCAGTTTGCCCAACTTTTTCAGGAAATATCCGACCATGCCCATATCGCCGACCGACTCTTCTTCCAGTTTGACCTCCTGCACGGACGCGATCCCGCCTGCACTCATGTAATGGTCGAGCCGGGACTGGTAATACTGGATCTGGTTTCGCCGCGCCTCCTGGGATGCACGAAGTGCAGCCATGAACGCGACCGGATCGTCAGCCCCACACAGAATCGGTTCGTCTTCGGCGATATGTCCTCGGTCGCCGATATGGAGATACCCTGACTCGAACCAGTCGTCGATTGCACTTTCCGCCATAGATTTTGCTTCGTCAACATCCGCTGCACGAACCAGTAAGGTAAGGTAATAACCACTCATGATGTCACCTGTTTAGAATTTCATCATAAGAAACAGGCAGGAGACCCCCGGTTTTAACCGGGGGAGGAATGCCGTCTGCCTACCCCGGCATACCGTGTTGTTCGCCATGCAATACGGGTCAGGATTGTACAATCCTCCGGTTTCGCGGATTGGGTTACCCGCTTCCCGGTAACGGCATCGTGTAACGATAATTTCTCTTTCAGTGTTCCACCGATATACGTCAAACCGTATTTGATGTGGCGGACTAACGTGCACCGGGTCAATCCCAGTGACCGGGTCCCTCCATACGGTTTTCTGATCCCTCCCTTCTCCGGCTGCAGCCGGTGAAGTTGTCGCCGGTGTAACCGGATCGGTGTCCAGTAGAAGAGTCCTCAAAGTTCCGCTTGCACGTCGGCCGGCGGAGCGGGGGCGTCCAGCCACCCCTCTTCCGCCTGATCCCGCTGTTGATCAACCACAATGTCGGCCAACCGCTTCTTGAAGTGCAGGGCATCAATCACCGCTTCATCGACCGTGTTGCGGGCGACGATGTGGATGTAGGTGACCTTGTTCGTCTGGCCGATCCGGTGAATCCGCGCTCTCGCCTGCTCGTAGTCGGCGAACGAGTAGCTGTAGGAATAGAAGATCGCGGTATCCGCCCTTGTTAAGGTGATGCCGAGCCCGCCGGTCTGCGTCTGGATCACCAGGACCCGGGGATCGTCGGTCTCCTGGAACGCATCAATCAGATCGCTTCGCGCCTGCCCGCTGGTTGCGCCCGTGATCGACGCCGCCGGAATCTCCATCTCGTTCAACATCGTGACGATCGCATCGATCTCCGGCAAAAACCGGCAGAAGATCACCACTTTTTTGCCGTCCGGCAGATCCTCCATGAACTCTTTCAGCACCTGCATCTTGTCGTCACTGATCTGTTTGATCTCCGTCGCCCCGTTCTTCTTCAGGACCGGGATGAACCCACCGGTGATCTGCGACGACCGGAGCAACCCCGTTAAGACACTGGTGGCCTTGATTTTGCCGTGCAGCTTGTTCCGGATCGCCAGATTGTTGGCCGACAGGAACTCGTCACCCAACACCGCTTTCGCCTCGTCCGGCTGCGTGATCTCGTCGCCGATCAGCAGGTTCAACAGTAACAGCCGCTGATCCATGTTTTTGAGATCCTGACCCAGCACCTGTTCGATCTGAACCAGGGCGTCGTCATGCATCTTTTTGTAGATCTTGCGGGCGGTCGGGTTGAGATCACAGTACAGGGTCTGGTCGACGCATTCCGGCAGATCGAGGGCATCGGCTTTCGTCACCCGGTAGGCGATCGAATGCGCTTTCTCGATCAAATCATTCAGATTCTGGTAACCATCGACGATCCGGACCCGGCGGCCGCCGACCACGATCTCTTTGATCTTGGCATACCGGTTCTCGAAGACATAGTAGCTGTCCCCGAAGATGTTCCGGTTCAGGAACCGGTACTGGGACCAGATATCAAGGGGGTTCTGCGTCACCGGGGTGCCGGTCAGGATCAATTTATACCGGACCATGTCGCCGAGCCGGTGCAGAAACTCAGCACGTTTCGCCTTCCGGTTCTTGATCCGCTGCGACTCATCCAGGATCACCATATCGGGGTTCCACGCCCGGATCTCGTCGACGAGGCCGCCGGTCTGATAGACCTCGACGACTTTCCCATCATCGTCTTTCCGCTTCATCTCGCGGGGCGAGATCGCGTCGTAGTTGACGGTGCAGACGTTCAGGGTATCGATCCGGGTGGCGTCCGCGAACTTTCGTTTTCGTTCTTCGTTGGTCTTGCCGTCGACCACGACGACGTTGACCGGGGCGTCAAGAAACTTTTCCAGTTCTTTCTTCCAGTTGTAGACGACTGAGAGAGGGGCGACGACAAAGACCCGGTGGACCTGACCTGTCAGGTATCGATACCCGATCGTCGCGACTGCCGCCAGCGTTTTGCCCGTCCCCTGTTCCATCAAGAACGCCGATGCATCGAGCGCCGTCGCGATCGCGAACGCCCGGCGCTGGTGGTCAAACGGAGTCGCGTTTCGGATCGGGAGTTCAATGTGACTGACATCGATCGTCTTGATGTTCGTGACCAGATCGCGTTGTCGCCGTTCTTCTTCCAGATCGAAGAGGAGTTCGCCGAGCCGCTGTTCGGCCGTCTCTTCCAGCACGATCTTGCACTCGTCGCCATGTTCCTGAATCATCTCTTCGAGGGCAACGGCGGTCTTCTGGTTATCGGGATACTCCCAGAGATACTGTTGCGGGTTCCAATGACTGCCCGGCACGCCTTTCGCAACCGTCCGCCACTTCTTTTGCGTCGACAGGGTGAAGATCCGTTCTTTCCGATCGTAAGCGAGCACGCTATCGGGTTCCGGCAAGTTCTCCTTCACCTCTTCATACCGGAGGTTCTCCGCATCGATGTTCCAGTACACCAAGAGTTGTCGCCAATACCGTT